>NZ_JBGOOD010000004.1:0-138311 GCF_041439475.1 Vibrio sp. 1S139 | reverse complement strand
GGCGGTATCTGTGTTGAGGCTTGAAAGTCAATGAGTCGATTTAAAGACGCTTACTATCTAAGTGCTTAATTATAAATAGTTAAGCATCGCACCAGCGGCGATAAAGGTACCCACTAAACCTACAATCGGCATCTTAATTGTTTTCAATAACCACACACCAACAATGATCAGAGCGAAGTCTATGCCGCTGCTTACTGCGCTTGTGAAGATCGGTTGATATAGCGCTGCCAACAATAAACCGACAACCGCCGCATTCACACCAGTAAGAGCGCCTGCCACCAAAGGTTTGCTTGCAATCGCCTGCCAGTTTTTCAATATACCGAGTAGCAATAAGAAGCCCGGTAAGAACACAGCAATCGTTGCGAGTAGTGCGCCTGTGATCGGTGCCGATGGCATCAATACATAACCTAAGTAAGTCGCAAGTGTAAACATAGGCCCTGGTACTGCCTGTGCTGCTGCATAACCTGTTAGGAAGGCATCTTGAGACAGTTGGTCACCAATACCATTTTGTAGCAACGGAAGTACCACGTGGCCGCCACCGAATACTAAGCTACCTGCTTGGTAGAACAGGCCAAACACTTCAATACCTTGAGAGTAAGCACTGAATAGAGGCAGACCAACCAGCAAAGCAACAAAAATCACCAGAGGCGTTACCGATATTTTTTGCGTTGAAGGTATCGTTTTGAGCTCTTGAGACGTCAAGAACTTACTGCCAACCATTGCTGCAAATAGAAGCACTAAAACTTGAGGCCAGATGCCTGGAATCAGTAGTAGTACAATCGCGGTAATCACACATAAGGCGGTCGCTATCTTCGATTGGCAAAAGTTCTTGTACATACCAAAGGTTGCATCAGCTACAACCACTACCGCTAATAACTTAAGCCCGTGAATGATTGAATTGAAAAGTGGATCTTCCAATAGCTGGTTGCTGACTAACGCCAATATCAGCATCAGAATCACAGATGGGGAAGTGAAGCCGACAAATGCAGCAATAGCACCTGTTAATCCACCTTTCTTGTAGCCGACCGCAAAGCCAACCTGACTTGAACCTGGGCCCGGTAGAAATTGACTAAGAGCGACAATCTGCCCGTACTCTTCGTCGGACAACCAGTTCAGTTTCTCAACAAAGGTTTTACGGAAGTAGCCAATGTGTGCTGCTGGTCCACCAAAGCTAATCCAGCCAAGCCAGAAAAAGGTTTTAAAAATTGAAAGCATGATCGATTCCAGATAAATGTTTAGCGTAATTTAGGTGGAGTTGAACTATGATTCAAATTAATTGTTTTAATTATAACTATGAATAAAATGGGTTAGTTGACATGGCTGATTTTAATTGGAAAGGGATCGACCTTAACTTGTTGATTGCACTGCAGGCTTTGTATAAAACGAATAGCGTGAGTAAGGCTGCTGAGCGTTGTTATGTAAGCCAATCTGCGATGAGCCATAGCTTACAAAGGCTACGAAAGTTGTTTGATGACCCTTTGTTTGAGCGTGTAGGTAGCAAGATGGAGGCGACCGACCGAGCCATTGAACTATCGAGCACAGTGGACGCGCTACTGAATACCATCCAGTCTGAAGTTCTGTTATCTAAACGTTTTGAGACCGAGAGTTTCAAAGGGAGCTGGAAAATAGGGTTGACGGATTACGTAGAGCAGATGTTTGGCCCAATGATATTCGATTTGATCAAAGAAGCTTCACCAAACTCTCAAGTCGCATTTTTTAATGTTAATCGAGGCAACTATCAGCAAGTATTTGAAGAGGCAAAGCTGGATATCTCGATAGGTAGTTTTGGAGAGGTGCCTAAGCTGTTTGGTATTGATCAACTCTACACCGAGCAGCATGTTTGCTTACTTGATAGCTCAGTGCTTGGTGTTGAACTGCCGATGTCGCTAGAGACATTTGTGTCTGTCGAGCATGCATTAGTTTCCCCCAATGGTTCTCTAAAAACGGGTGTAGATATTAAATTAGCGGAACTCGGTTATACGAGAAAAGTGGCGATTGCATCGAGTAATTTTTTGACGGTAAAACGACTGATAAGTGGCAGGAAGTTGCTGTGTATCGTGCCTAAGTTGGTCGCCCGAACTGACCCTAATGTGGAGAGCTCGCTGATAGCCGTTGCCCCGCCGATAGAGGTTCCTGATTTTGACATTCAACTTGTTTACCGCAAGGGAAAGCAACTCGATGATAAAAGTATCCACCTGAGAAAAACCATTAGTCAGGCTGTTGAAGAAGTAACGGGTCGAAGAGATTAACTCGTTATCCGATGTGATAAAGGGTGGGAAATATCTAGTTTATGGAGCTTTGATTGGTGGTGTCCGTCTTCGCAACCAGTAACCAATAGCGTGCCAAAGAGCGACGACTAATATCGCCCCTAAGTATCCGTCGATTGCATAGTGCCAAGCCAAGTGAACGGAGCCGATCTGGACAATAAAAGCATAACCCCACGCCAAATATCCCAGCTTTTTGTTCAACCTAAATGCTGTCATTGCCATTAACACTGCGATAGTGACATGCAAACTAGGCATCGCAGATATTCCCGTTCCTCGGCCTCTTATGCCAGTAACATAGCTATCCCCAAGCATATCCTGCGCGGATAGCATCCAAAGTGGGAATAGATTCGCTTGCTTTAACTGGAGGTCTTGCGCTTGTAGACGTTCCATTAACCTAAGATAGAGATCTTGTTCATAGAAGTGGTGAAAGTAGGCGGGTCCCGCAGACGACAACAGCGTCGCTATGACGTTACCTAGGAGAAACCAAGATATCAAAAAGGTCAGGATAAACTGATTACGAAGTTGGTCATCTTTTCGATAGATGATGAAAAAAAGTAACATTCCCCACATCAGAAAAAACCATAAGTTGTATAAGAAGTTCATCACCAAAGTTGAAGCTGCATTTGGCAGGAAGAAGTGTGTGAGTTCCCATGGAGATACGCCAAAGTGCAACCACTTATCTAAGTGGTAAAAAGCGAGGTCTAAAGTGTAAGGATTGAAGTGCGGGATGAGTGATTTGATAAACGTGTAACTCGAAAATGAGATGTTCAAAGCGAGCATTAACAAGACAAAGTAAATGGGTTTCGAGATAGGAAATAGCAGTGACTTCACTTTTTTGATGAATCGTATAGTCGGTTTTTTTTCTCTCTTAAACAGTAAATAACAGTAATAATACGTTGCCCAGATAATAAAAGTGACATAGCAAATGGTAATTAAGACATCGATATAACTATAGATGTCATACTTCATATTATTTGGGACAAATAGGTTGATGGTTAAGGTGAGCGGAGCAATGAATGCCACGTACCATAAAATCAGTTTGTTTCTTCTAAATTCATGGAGTAGGGAAGCTAGCAAGGTTGATTGTTCTTTTCGAGGCGCGGGCTTGGCGGTGGTCGTTTCTGAATCCATATAGCCCCTCCTCAAGATTTCCAATCATGATTAAAGGTTAGTTCATCTGAGCTGTTTTTCTACTCTGGGCTTGGTCTCTGCGACAAAAATAAATGAAATAATTCCTTCCATTTTTCACAACCCGACTATACTTAATTTACGACTCAAAGCAGTCGTAAAGAATAGGCTTTTTGATTTACCTAAGTAAAAGAATTGGTTATATCCTCATGATATAGCTTAAAAATCTACCAGGCTAAACGGACTTAGTTGGTCTTAAAAGCGCTAGCTCCCCCTAGCGCTTTTTTCTTTTGGTCGAGATAAATTTCGACGTATCAACAACAACCTAAAAAGAGAATCGAGTCCATTTCTTAGCTCGCCAGCGATAGGCCATGATGATTCCACGGAACCACTCGTCCATCGCGATTGCCATCCAAGCACCCAATACGCCATAACCCCAATGCACGCCAAGCAAATAGCTCATGGCAACCCCAATGCCCCACATGCTGAGAATGCCCATTTTGATCGGGAATTTAATGTCGCCAGCAGCCTTTAGACAAGAGATAAAGATAAGGTTAAATACTCGTCCAGCTTCAAGAATGATGGAACCTGCAATCAGTGCCGCCGTTAGCGCAATGATCTCTGGATCTTGCGTGAACAGATCGAGAATTTCGAAACGGAACACATACACCATGCAGGTGATCGCGGTTGACGCGATAAAGCCAACCACAAAGTAACGTTGCACGCGCTTGGTAATCTCGTCGATCCAACCCTTACCAATGTAATAGCCTGTTTGGATTTGGCTGCCTTGACCAATTGCCAGTGCAAACGCAAAAGAGAGGCGAGCGATGTTTTGTGCGTAAGTAAACGCAGCCAGTGAAGACGTACCCATCTGCACTACAAAGAAGGTAATGCTGATCTGAGCCATGTTATAAGAGAGCACTTCTCCAGCGTTCATCGAGCCGATCTTCATGATTTTTTGATAGATGGCTTTCGGCACAGATTTAAACTGCTTCACTGGTAGATAAATCCCTTTGCTTCTGACCACACCAATCAAGATCAACATTCCGATTACTTGGCTAATGACGGTCGCGGTCGCAACCCCTTGCACGCCGTATACAGGCAAACCAAAAGGTTGATATAAGGCACAGTAGTTACCGAATACGTTGATGACACCTGCAATCATATTGATCACCATCGGTGACTTTGAATAGCCATGACTGCGCAAAATAGTGGTGAGAACCACACCTATGGTTACATTGAAGGTGAGAGCACCACTGATGAACAGGTATTCTTGCGCGTACTGTTCGACTTGAGGTTCGAGTTGATAAAGCGGGATAAAATATTCAGCAACAAGAACGGCAATCACACTCAGTAGCACACCGGCAATAATGGCCAGAATGATACTTGCTACACCCACGTGAGCGCTCTCTTGAGTGCGGGAAGCACCATTGTATTGCGCGATTAGAATACCCGTACCACTGCTGACCATGGTCGAGACAATGATCAGGAAAAAGGATATCTGAGAAATAACACCAACGGCAGACACGGCTTTGTCCGAGTATCCCGATAACATGAATACATCACTGGTGTTGAGTGCGGTTCTTAAAAGAACTTCGATAAAAATTGGCCAGGTGAGCGCAACGATTCCCATACGTTTGTTTAGGGTGGAATCAGCATTAGGCATTTAGGTTTTCTCAAAAAAGGGGTAGGCGACGCTATAGTTTAGCTATTATTTAGTAAACGACTATCAAATTAATGTCCGGAAGGCTAATAAGGATAAATAAAATTCGAATAAGTCTTCAGAATTCAATATTTCAGTGAGGGTGATGAAATTTTTGAATGGGATTTCATAGCAAGAGCACTCTTTGCTTTTTGTGAGTAAAAGCTTGCCTGTGTTAGCTGAGTACAACGAACAGAGTAAAAGGATCATGGTAGGCCAAATGGTCTAAGTGCTTGTTTTTCGCTTACGTTACTTCAGATATAAAAAAGGCACTCAGCGAGAAACTGAGTGCCAAAGTCTGAAATTTATGAGGTTAGATTTTCATTGAATTTCAGAAGACAGGTATAGGTTTTTACTTACTCTGCGTCAGTAAAGAAATCGTTGTATAACATGTATAGGTGGGCAGCACTCCAAGAGAAGTTTGGAGCACCTTGTTGTTCACCGTTTAGCGGGTTGTAGTTCTCACGGATAGGACCGTCTTGTACCAAGCCATCGGCGTGGTCGAAGAATGCGCCTGCCATTTCAATCGCATCGTCACGGTAGCCGTAGCTGTCCATACCTTTTAGGCCGAAGTAGAACTGGTCTACCCATACACGTCCACGCCAGTAAATATCTGGGCCAAATGCTGGGCTAGAAAGCGCTGCTGTGCCCAGTGGAACGTAGGTGTTGAACTCTGAGGTATCTTTCATCACAGAGACCACGGCATCAGCGTGAGCTTGTGTTGCTGCACCGTTGAACAGTGGTGACCAACCCTCAGGGCCTTTACCACGCTCGACAATCGGTTTGCCTGCGCAGCCATTGGCTAAAGGCTTGTCTTCAATACGAATGTCATAGAAGAAGTTAGTGCCTTCGTCGAACATACAGGTGTTGATGTAGTTCGATAGGTGCTCTGCTTTTTCACGGAACTCTTTCGCTTCTGCGTCTTTACCTAGAATGTCAGCCATTTCTGCTAGGTACTTGTTATCGCTGTACATGTAGCTTGCTTGGTCAACGGACTCTTGCAGCAATGAATAGCCAAGCAAAGTGCCGTCTTCAGCGCGGTTTTGAGCGAATTCAACATCCCAATCACTGCGCTTGCCACCGTTAGCAACGTACGCGTCTAGCTGGTCTTTATCGATGAAACCGAAGGCTGCTGCATCATCACGACCTGATTCCCAAGACGCAGCGGTTTGAGCTGGGCTCTCGATGTAATCGTAGTTGCCTTCTGCTACCACTTTATCCAGTTCAGCTTGGCCTACGACTGTTTCGTGTTTATCGCCACGAACCACGGTGAAGTACATTTCACCTTCAGGTGTGTTGTGTGCTTTGTCGCGTGCTGCGCCGTATTCTGGAACACCGTTGCCGTTGTTATCACGGTTGCGTAGCCACCAGTCGTGGTAAGCCACTAGCTTTGGATACATCTCTTCTAGCCAAGCTTCATCGCTGGTGGTCTTGTAGACTTCCATCACGGCCCATGCAGCTAGGCTTGGTTTGGTATTACGTTCGTTCCAGTTACCGCCGTCGCCGCCACGTTCTGGGCTTAGGTTGTAAGCCAATAGATCTGGCACGTAACCTTCATCCCAAGGGCGAACAGGATCGTCAGCTTGAATTTGGTAGGCAAACATCGCGCGGATGTTATCTTTCGCTACATCTGGGTTGAAGTGAGCCATTGCGTAGGCTTGCTTCCATGTGTCCCAAGGCCAAGTTTGGTTGCCCGAGAACCAACGCGCCGTCACGGATGGTGTCACAGAGTCAAACTCCATCGCACCTGCAGCGCCACGCCAGTTACCGTTTAGGGTTTCCATCGCTTTAACCGCAACACGCTCTTGCTCTGGTGTCGCGTTCGGGTTGGTTAAACCCATCTCAAGATAGCCTTCCCAACGCTCTGCTGATGCGGCTAAGAAGTCGGTAGGGTTTGCCATGATCTTTTTGATTTCAGGCTGTTCCGCTTGCGCTTCTTCTGCCGTTAGAACATGCGAGTATGTGGTGTAGATAGTCGTCGATGCTTCAATGTTTGCCGTTGAAGTAAACGCTAAACCATCAACCGTGGTTTTCGTTGGAATCGACTTGTGAACTTGGTATTCAGACTCACCAGAAGTCAGTAGATCCCATGTCGAACGAACCTTACCGAAGGTCACCTTTAGGCCATCGTCGGTTGCGACGATTTGACGGTCATACTCAGGGTAAGTTTCAGCGATTGTTTTGTCGGTTTGTGCCACGCCTTCTTTGGCGTGCGTCTTTTCTAGCAGTTCACCATCCCACACTAATTCAACCGGTGAGTCGGTAGTGATTTTTGTTTCTAGCAGAGAGGTACGGTTTGAAGCAAAACGCATCGTCATTTCTACGGTCACATCGTCAGATTTTAGCGTCTGAACCAATGCGCCCGGTAGGCTATAAGCTTCCATAGTGAAAGCCACTTTTTTGCCGTCTTTGAACACGCTTAGGCGGTCGAAGTTATCAGCCATGAAGTTGATATATTCTTCGGTAAGCAGTGCTGTACCTGGGAATCCGCCCATGCCTTCTGCACTGTCTGGCAGCAGATGACCGTGCCATGCACCTAGGTCGAAGAATGGGTTAAAGCGTTGGTGGTCATCGAAGTCGTAGTCACGCATGTATTCAGGTGAGCCAGTACGGTCGATAACGTTCTTAAATTCGTTGGCTTGCAGTTGCTCTGTGTCAGAGCCTGAGCCTGAGCCTGAGCCAGAGATTGAGTTTGAAGCACAACCAGTAACGACAAGGGCTGCACCGATAGCGAGAGCTGCGAATGATTTATTCAGTTTCATGATCAATTCCTGTTATTACCAGTAGAAGTATTGCATTGCGAACACCTGAGCGTCGCCGATTTCAGTGTCGCTGCCTACGCCAAAGCGGCTATCGAAAGCAGTCGCAAACGCGCCGTTGCCGTATTCATACCAAACGCCAGCATTGATGTAAGAGGTGATTTCTTTGTCGCCATTGTCACCGTCAAAGTTTGCGTAGTTGTAGGCTGCAGATAGGTAAACGCCTTGTGCCGCTTCGTACCATGCACTGGTTTGAATACCAGACTCGCTACCGAAAGACTCTTGGTTGCCTTTATCTGTATCGTGCCAAACACGAGTGGCGAAGTTTTTGTACTCAGCACCCAATAGCAATAGTTCACCACCATCGTTGTTACGAACTTCACCACCACCCATTAGGGTTAAGTCGTCGGTCAGATCGTATTGAAGGTAACCATTGACCATGGCGTTCTTATCTTTCCATTGGTCTGCGAAGCTGTCGTATTTACCGAAGTGAACAAGAGCATCGTCTTCCGAGAAGTCAGGCTCTGGCGCGAAAGAAACGCTGTAGCGAAGCTTGCCTTCTAGGTTTTGAATCTTCACACCAAGGTGCACGTCTCGCGTGTTTGAGATCGCGTAGCCGTATTCAACCGTAGGGTCACCCCACCATTGAACGTCATCTAATGAAGAGTCCATACGACCAATCATGAATTCTGTTTTGTTATCTGTGCGGTAGCCAGCGTAAAAGCGGTTGAAACCACCTTCAAAACCGCCCCAGCCGTGGCCCGTTGCCCAAGCATTGCCTTCGTCATCGGCTTGTACTGTCCAGCCCTCCATATAAGCAAGACCAAACCAATTACCGTGCTCGATAGCCAAGCCAGCTTCAATGTAAGTACCGTCTGCGTAGCGGCCTTTATCATCACCTTCGAGTGCCACGTGACCACCAAGGCCAAGCTCACCATAAAAGTTAAATAGGGTTTCAGTTTCTGTCTGAGGAGGCTGAGTATCACTGTGGTTTGCTGCGGACTCTTCCGCGTGGGCAGTGGTACTTAAGGCAGCAAGAATACAGCTTGTAATAAGAGTGTTTTTAGTAAAACTACTTTTCATTTTAATCACTTCTGTGTCGGGGTTATAAATGAAGGTTCGCAAGCAGTTCTGACTTCTAATATGGGGTGCTCTTCAAGGCGTATTGGTCAGGTTACTTACGATCGCAAAACCAATATTAATGATAATTTTGATGTTTAAAATTAATTAAGTTTAAAAGTGCGATCTATTTTTAGTAAATATTTACTTTGTTTTTATTTTGACTTTCAGTTGAATTTGCAGAGGTATGGCTAGGGTTGTAAGTATTCGGGAAGTGAATTGTTTGATGGGTGGTTAGATTGTTGGTTCGAATGTTTTGATTCTTGAATGGCTTTGATTTAATCGAGATGGTTAGTGGAAATGTACCGACAAATAAAAAGGCACTCACCAAATGTGAGTGCCTGAAGTTTAAGTCAGAGTGCCCGAAGTTTAAATCAGAGTGCAGGGTAAACTAAGCGTTCGCCGGTTCAGGTTTTGCTTCTAGTTTTTTCTCTTCTGGAGATAAGCTTTTTTCATATTTTCCGTACTTCCACCACGCGTAGCCAAGGAAGATAACAATCCCGCCCACGTTGTAGAAGATGATGGTCATGATGTCAGCACCTGTTGGGAAGGTTGACGCAAAGAAGCCAACAGTGAAAATGCCGATCAGAATCGAGACCACGGTAATGCCTGTCATACGTGAGCCCATTCTGAAATTACGAGGTAAGTGATCCAACTTCAAACGTAAATTAAGGTACGCGATCATGATGAATAGCGGTGGCAACATCGATGCTGCAGCTGTCATGTTGATAATGGTACTCATCAGATCTTGAACCGTATCGGACGCCAGTGTCGGAATGAACATCAGTGGAATCACAATCAAGAACTGAATCCAAGCCGCACGCTCTGGAACGCCTTGTTTGTTTAGAGCGACCGTTTTCTCACCGAAGATACCTTTAGGGATTTCAGAGAAGAAAATCTTAACGGGTGTTGCCGTCCACATCAGCAGAGAGCCCAGCATCGCCGTGAATGAAACCACACCAACGAAACGGTTCATCAAGATTTCAGACAGGCCAAAGTGTCTTGCTAGCCCTTCAAATACCTGAACTGAGCCGCCTGTGAATTTAAGCTCTTCACGCGAAACAAACACGTTTGCTAACACAGATCCTACCGAGTAAAGCGCACCGATGAAGATACCGGCAATGATGATGACTTTAACGAAAGACTTGTGACCGCCTTTGATGTCGTTAACGTAAACCGCGACCGATTCTGCACCGCCTGCCGCCATGAAGATCCAAGTGATTACGCCAAGGAATGCCCAGTTGAAGCTTGGTGTCATGGCTTCAATGGTGATTGGGTCAGCTGGCTCGATACCGCCTACCAAAGCACCGCCAGATAGCAAGATGTAAGACATCGTTAGCAGCAGCATCAGTGATGATGTTAGTGAGGTGATAGGGCCCAGTAATTTCGCACCGTTATTCGAGATATGAGTCGCGACCGCAAACAAAATAGTACTTAGAATTGCGGTGGTCATTGGCGTGAATATGTACTCAAAACCTAAGAACGCATACGACGCGTAAGCGATGATTCTAGGCAGCAGAGAGGTGAAGAAGAACAGGTTAACAAACCAGTAGGTGTAAGCTGAAATAAACGCCTAGCGGCCGCCTAGAGAGCTTTTAACCCAAGAGTAAACACCCGCTTCAGAGTCTTTATTCAGTGACACAAACTCTGCAACGATCAAACAAAATGGCACAAAGTAAAAGATGGTTGCTAGAAAGAACATCGGAGCCGAGGAAAGGCCGATCTCGATGTTGTTATTAATGATGTTATTGAAGCTGTATACCGCCGCGAAGGTCATAGACAGTAGGGCAAATTTGCCTATCGTACTGCGTTTATTTTCGGACATGATGTTCTCCGGTGAATCACGTTGATGATCGTTATAACTTGGTCCTAGAGAGGGAGGCTCTAGGCCGCACTTTTATTGTTATGTTGGTTTGGCAAACACCCGCTTTGTTTTGTCAGGGTTGGCTCATTGTTGTTTTTATAGATTTACGATCGGACTTCTTTGGGATTTTTTTCTTTGGTATTTCAGTAAACTTATTACCAAAACAAAGAGTTAAAGATTAAGAAGTTCATTGAAGAGATTGCTTGTTTCATGAGCGACGATTTATAAGGCGTGTAGGGGCTTTTTTGTCGCTTTCTTTATATGAATCAGTTTGTCTCTTCAGCAAGAAGATTAAAGATTAAGCGGCGGGAAGTTAATCGAAATTGATCAAATATGTGACCTTGAGTAAATAAATTTAGTTAATGTTTTACCTTGGTTTTTATTTGAGTTTTATTACCTATTAATTGGTGTTTTTCGTGAGCTGAAACCTTGACGGAACGCCGTTTTTATTTTTGGGGTTTTTATTTTAATTATCTGATTTAAAACAAAAAAAAGCGCCAATCAAGGCGCTTTTAACTAGATGTATAGATTCTGGATTACGACTGCTTAGCCGTTTCTAGCTTTGCTTCTTTACCTGCTTGCTTCTTTTCAAAGCGAGAGATCCACCACCATGCGATACCAGAGAATACCGCTGTCATGAAGACGTTGATGAAGAAGGCTTGAACAAGGTCAACACCTGTCGGGAATGCCGATGCTGTCATGCTTACAACAAAGATACCAATCAGTACCGATACTACTGCCATACCTTGAACTCGAGTACCCATGCGGAAATCACGCGGTGTGTCGTCGTGTTTCAAGCGGAATACAAAGTAGGCCACCATGATGAAGATTGGCGGTAGCATTGCGGTACCTGCTGTTAGATTGATTGCTGTATTCATCATGTCTTGTACAGATTCAGAGCCGAAGCCGTTCACCACAAGCATCACGAATACAAACGCGAACTGCCACCAAGCTGCACGTACTGGCACGCCGTGTTCGTTAAGCTCTGTTGTCTTCTCGCCGTAAACACCTTTAGGGATTTCAGAGAAGTGAATTTTTACTGGAGCTGCTGTCCACATCATCATCGAACCGAACATAGCAACGAATAGGATAATACCGACGAAGCGACCCGTTAGAGATTGTGAAATGTCGAAGTAGTTCGCCATACCTGTGAAGATTTCAACCATGCCGCCAGCGTAGGTCAGTTCATCACGAGCAACGAATACGTTTACTAGAAGAGAGCCCACTGCGTACATTGCGCCGATTGCGATACCTGCACCAATGATAACCTTGATGAAAGACTTGTGACCGCCCTTAACATCGTTTAGGTAAGCGGCTGCGGTTTCTGCACCACCGGCTGCTTGGAAGATCCAACACATGATACCTAGCGTTGCCCAGTTGATGGTCGGTGTCATTGCTTCAAGCGTGATTGGTTCTACTGGCTCATGGTTGCCGCCCAGTGCCATTAGTGCACCGATAACGTAGATTGCAAACAGAGCGAATACACCGTAGGCCACGATCTCGGCAATCTTACCTAGCCAGCTCGCGCCTTTGGTTGAGATGTGAGTTGCTGCAGCAAACAGAGCAATCGAGATAGCCGATGTGACGACTGGCGAGAAGGCGTATTCATAGCCCAACATCGCGTAAGACGCATAGGCGATTACGTTTGGTAGCAGGGATACAAACCAGAAAAGGTTTACGAACCAGTATAGGAAGGAACCTAGGTAGGCTGCTTTTGAGCCTAGTGGTTTTTTTAGCCAGTCATACATGCCTGACTCAGAATTTTTATTTGCTGATACGAATTCAGCAATGATGAACACGAACGGAATGAAGTAAATAAGGGTCGCGAGCAAAAAGATAGGGGCTGAACTCAATCCCAATTCGATGTTGTTGTTTACAATGTTGCGAACGTTAAATACCGCTGCAAATGTCATGGAGAGTAGGGCAAATTTGCCTAACTTACCGCGTACAGATTCAGACATAGTGTCCTCCGAGGAATCACGTAATTATAGTCGTTATTTCTCAATGCTTCCTTGTAGGGAGGAAGCATTGAGGCTTTGTTCAGCATGTTGGAGCCTTGAACGGCAAGGCTCGATACATACTGTGAATAGATAGCGTTATTGTTTATTTATTGAGGAAGTAACCGTCTTCAATGGTCACTTTCAGTACCACTTTTCGAACTCGGTTATCACCGTGGAAACGGTAAGCCTGATTGTTGTCAAAGATCGCCACTTGGCCTTCAGCTAGCTCACGAGTTTCACCGTTCCCCATTAGGTGTTCGCGGTCGGTTTCATCGCTATAAGCTTGGATCTGCTCTAGCTCTGATTTCGCTGCGAATTCAACCGTTTCACGGCCTTCTAGGTAGTAGTGCACGTCGAAGTAACGACGATTACCGGTGAAGTTTTCTGTGTTACGAGCCACACCGTCTTCAATCATGTAAGCCAGTGAATCACCAATTGAATACATCACGCCATCTTTGATGTTTCCGATGTTTTCAATCGCTTCTACACAGCGTTGCCATTTACGACCATCGCGGTAGACGACTTTAAATTGTTCTAAGTTCTCTAAAACGATCATCGCTTATGCCTCGTTCAGTTGTGGTTGAGCTTTTGGTGCATTCACCGTAAAAAACTCATCGCCAAAGTTGTGATTGATTAGGTGCTGCGCATCGCAATCGCCTGCTTGGAATGGAATCAGAGTTAAACCGTAGCGGAACTCGTCCATGTAAACGCGGTAAGAATCGAGCACTTCGCTGCCCCAAGAGTTAGAGCCTAAGCCCATCACTTGGTGATCTAGGTTTAACGTGATGTAACCGCTTTTCTCTAGCTCAATGGTGTGTTGTGCTTGGTGCAGGTTTTGGTTGGTGTAGAACCATGCGCTGAAGTTGATTTCTTGCTGTGGTTTTACTGCAATACCATTACCCGCGCGGCTTGAAAGCGCAGCCCAACGAACGTGTTGGCGGTTGCCGTTGTTCTGTGGGAACGGGTAGTTCTCGAACATGTCTGCAACGGTTGATTGGTACACATCAATCATGTTGGCTTGCTTGCTGTCTTGGTAGTTCTCTTCAGGGCCGCGTCCGTAATATTGGACTTGGTCGAAGTCGCCGTTGATGCCCATATCAAAACCAATCACAGGAATTACATGAGGGTACTCACCGTAACGTTCGCCGCTTAGCTCAACGTTCAATTGGCCTTCAGCATTAACTTGGTAGCGATATTCACAACGCATGCCGAAATCGAATACTGGTGGAGCAATGATGCTGGTGGTGGTGATCTCTACCTTGCCATTTACCTGTTCAACGTTAACGCATTCAAGGTCAATGCTACGGAAGTGCTCCTGCATAATTTGCAAGTGTGCAGGCTCCCAGTAACCATCGTGCTCTTGTTTATGGTTATCGATCATTGGCTTGAAGAAGTTGATTCGTGGTTCTGACTTAATCATCTCTTCGCCATTGACCAACCATGACGTCAGCTTGCCGTTCACTTTCGAGAAGTTCAGTGCGAAGTTGTGGCCTTTGATTAGGTAAGCTAAACGAGACTCTTCCACATTCAGTGCTGTCGCATTGTTGTTAGTGAAGGCTTCTAGCTGTGCTGTGTTCTCTTTCACTTGGAATTGATACACCGCGATGTCGTGGTTCGCTTCGCTGTAAGGCGTACGAGAATCCTTGCGCACGGTAAAGTTCACAAACACTTCGCGCTCATCAAGTTGTGGCAAGTTAAGTGTCAGTTCACGGCTCGAGTTTTCTGCCAGTTCTTCAATCTTGATGTGTTGCACAGCAATGGTTTCACCTTCAGCACGGATTTCCGCAGTGATGGTGTAGTCATCGATGTTTGAGAACCAAAGTTTGTTGTCTACCGTGAAGGTGCCCGTTTGTGCATCGAAATCGCGAAGCTTCACTGGGGCAATCACTTGTTTGTACTCTTTCAAGCCAGGGCCTGGTGTTTGGTCTGGGTAGATCAAGCCGTCCATGCAGAAGTTGTAGTTGTTCGGGTAGTCACCGTAGTCACCGCCGTACTTGTAGAACTCTGTGCCTGCTTCATCACGCGCCAGAATACCGTGATCACACCATTCCCAAACGTAGTGACCTTGAATGGCATCATGCTTGTAGAACACGTTTTGGTATTCGGTTAAACCACCCGGGCCGTTACCCATTGCGTGTGCGTATTCGCAGATGATGCGTGGTTTTTCGTGTGGGAATTCACCGAAGGCATTCATCAGTTGAGCACGTGAGTACATGGTTGAAATGATGTCGACTACTTCAGCATCACGGTCTTCTTCATAATGAACCAGACGCGTGTCATCAATTGCTTTTGCTGCATCGTACATAGAGCGGATGTTGCAACCGTAACCAGACTCGTTACCTAGCGACCACATGATGATAGAAGGGTGGTTCTTCTGAGCGTGGATATGACGTTCGATACGTTCAACAAACACCGCTTCCCATGCGGCATCGTTAGTGATGCGGCTTAGGTCGCCAACGTTAGCAAAGCCGTGAGTTTCGACATCGGTTTCGCCCATAACGAATAGGCCATAAATATCACACAGTTCGTAGAAGCGTGGGTCGTTCGGGTAGTGCGCCGTGCGTACTGAGTTGATGTTGTGCTGCTTCATCAACACTAAGTCTTTCTCTACGCGATCCATGCCAACCGCACGACCTTTTAGGTGGTCGTTGTCGTGACGGTTTACACCGTGCAGCATCACGTATTTGTTGTTGATGTAGAACAGACCATCGCGAACTTTAATGTCTCGGAAACCAACGCGCTGTGGAATCACTTCTAGCACTTCGCCGTCTGTGTCTTTTAGCGTCAGCAACAGTTGGTAAAGGTATGGGTTTTCAGCATTCCATTGAACAGGGTTCACGACATCGATAGAGAATTGAGTGTTCGCATTGCCGCCAGTCTGTTGGTTAGGAACAGTTAAGTTATCTACTGAGCCTTGGGAGATAACTTGGCTGCCATCAAGCAATGCGTACTCAAGGGTTGCGTTTGCCGCTGCTGCTAGGTTTTCTAGTTCCACTTTGCACGACAGGGTCGCGCTTTGGTAAGCGTCGTCGAAATCGGTGCGAACGGTAACGTCTTGAACGTGCAGTTGTTCTTTACCTACTAGGTAAACGTCACGGAAGATGCCGCCTGTCCACCACATATCTTGGTCTTCAATATAGGTGGAATCGGCCCACTGCATCACACGAATAGAAAGTAGGTTGTTGCCTGCTTTTACATGGCTAGAGATATCGAACTCAGCAGTGAGGCGGCTGCCTTTGCTGAAACCGACGTATTCGCCGTTTACGTAAACTTCGAAGTAAGTCTCTACGCCATCAAATTTGATGATGGTTTGTTTCTCGTCCCAGCTTTCGCCAAGGAAGAAAGAGCGTTGGTATGCGCCTGTTGGGTTGTCTGATGGGACGAAAGGCACATCAATTGGGAATGGGAAACCTTCATCTGTGTATTGAAGATCGCCGTGGCCTTCCATTTGCCACATGTTTGGAACCGTAATGTGGCCCCAGTCTTTCATTTCTTGAGAGTAGAACTCTTCAGGAACCAATAGTGGATTGGTGAAATAGCTGAAATTCCATTGGCCACTCAATAGTTGGAAGTGGCTGCTAAGTTCACGCTGAAACGTTTTTGCATTCTTTTCTGATGCGTATGAGAAGAAGTATGCACGCGGTGCCATACGGTTCTCATGTAAGTTCAGGAAGTTTTCCCAGTTGTTCACGTTGCCTCTCTCTCGGCCTAAATGCAATTTGCTGACCGACGTTCTTATGCGTAATTGGGTCGTAGTGAATACGAGTATTTTTGGACTGAGGTAATTATTAGTAAAACTTTTACTAAATGAAATTGGTGAAAACGTTTTACTTTAACTCCATCACGTTTTTTATGGTCTTTTTACAGTGCTGTGTGATCCACTTAAAAGAATGCTATTGGCTGTTTTATGAAGCAGTCTAAAGAGACTGGTATGTGTATATAGGTGTATGTGATGGGTACAAAAAAGGCCACCTTAAGTAAAGGTAGCCTTGATTTATCTATTTGATATTTCTAACTATTTTGTCGTGTCACGCAGCTTGAGTTTGCTTGGTACATAGACACGTAGTGGGATGGTTCGGCCGTCGCGTACTTTCTCAATCAGCAGATTAACGCCTTGAATTCCCATCAATTCAGAGTGAATACGAACAGTTGATAAAGATGGGAAGGTAAATTTAGCTGTTGGGATGTCATTTACACTGATCAGCGCAATATCTTCAGGGATGTTTAATCCGTGCTCATGAACTGCTCGTAAAACGCCAATTGCGATGGAATCTGACGCAATAAACATGGCTTTAGGGTAGTCGCCCGTCGCGAGCATCTGTTTTGCAAGCTTGTAACCTGATGAGCTAGAGAAGTCACCACGGTAGATGTCTTGCTCACTGACAACGTTCTTGAGGCCACCATATTCAGCAAAAGCGACTTCACGAATATCAGGGGTATTGACGTCGTCTTGGCCACCAATAAAGCCGATGCGCTCATAGCCTTGGTTGATAAAGAAGTTGGTGATCTCTTTGCTGATCAAAGCCAGGTCGATATCGACAGAGTCATAAGGTTCTGAGTGATCGGTAAAATCGACATAACAGATATTATCGCTCAGCTTTTTAGCTTGCTCGATAACCTCTGGTGTCATTCTACCCACCAACAAAACACCTGTGATTGGTGCTGAATTGATCTGTATTTTACTTTCATAACAGTTGGTTAGCTTAACTTCCATCTTTTCACATTGGGTTTCAATCCCGTGGCGAATCGATAGATAGTAAGGGTCGTTAACTTCCGCTTCTTGCTTGTAGTTATACAGTGCTAGGAAGTGATGGTTTTGTTTTTTACTGCTAACGGTTTTTCGTGAGCTGCTGGTTTTGTATTCCAACTTCTCTGCAATTTCAAAGATACGCCTTTTGGTCTCTTCCTTGACGCTTAATGTTGGATCTTCATTGAGAACCCTTGAAACTGTAGCCAATGATACATTCGCTTCAGTCGCGATATCTTTTAACGTTGCCATACTCACTTCCTGTTATTGGAACATTGCGCTGCTTTGAAATTGGTATTTAGTAAAAAAGCAATGCACCTCTTTATTCTACAGACCTATTGTAATCAAACTGGACGTCATTGCATTAACTTTTAGTAAAATAAATGCTCAACTCATCTGTGATGTCTCAAATCTGACTATCTATAATTATCTTATTAAAATTCAATGAATTAGAAGTTAACAGCTATACGTTATCTCTATGCCATGATCAGTTCCAATGATGAAAGTTAGTGTAAACGTTTACACTTCGTGGTTTTGATCACAGAATTATAGTCAAAATGGCTGCTACTATTTCTGACATACGGTGCTACTGAGCTGAATGTCAGTTCGAGTTAGCCCACGAATGACGACAAAGAGAGGTTGATTGTGAAAGTACTGGTTACGGGCGGCATGGGTTACATCGGAAGTCATACATGCATTCAAATGATACAGGCAGGTATGGAGCCGATCATTGTTGATAACCTTTGCAACAGCAAAGAGCTAGTGCTGAAACGAATCGAATCGTTAACTGGCAAGCGACCAACGTTTTATCTTGGCGACATTCGTGACCAATCTTTTCTAGATGGCGTGTTTTCAGAAAACGATATCCAAGCGGTGATTCACTTTGCTGGCCTGAAAGCGGTAGGGGAGTCGGTGGCTAAGCCTTTGGAGTACTACGATAACAACGTTAATGGTTCACTAGTGTTAGCTCGAAGCATGAAGAAAGCGGGCGTGAAAAGCATCGTATTTAGTTCTTCGGCTACCGTTTACGGTGATCCAGAAGTAGTGCCGATTACTGAAACTTCACCAACTGGCGCGACAACTAACCCTTATGGTCGCAGCAAATATATGGTGGAAGAGTGCTTGAGCGATCTGTTCAACGCGGAGAACGACTGGAGCGTCACTTTACTGCGTTACTTCAATCCAGTTGGCGCACATCCATCGGGCACTATGGGTGAAGACCCACAAGGTATCCCAAATAATTTAATGCCGTTTATTGCTCAAGTAGCCGTCGGTCGCCGTGAAAAACTGGCTGTTTTTGGAAACGATTACCCAACAGTCGATGGCACAGGCGTTCGTGACTATATTCATGTAATGGATTTAGCGGACGGTCACGTCGCAGCACTAAAAGTGGTTGGCGAGAAAGCGGGCTTACACATTTACAACCTAGGTACGGGCAAAGGCTCAAGTGTACTCGAGATGGTTGAAGCCTTCGCACAAGCATCGGGCAAACCGGTTCCTTATGAACTTTGCCCACGCCGCGCAGGTGACATTGCCGAATGTTGGGCAAGCACTGAAAAAGCAGAGCGCGAGCTTGGCTGGAAGGCGACGCGTAGCGTGATGGAGATGACAGCGGATACGTGGAATTGGCAGTCGAATAACCCACAAGGTTACTAAAGAACTTTTAAGTTATTGAAAAAAGAGAGATTCCAGATATCTCGCACCTCGATTCTGGAATGACGGATGAGCATAAGGCTATGAAGTGGTTGCCTTTGCACAACTAGCACAACGAGATTACACGTCATTCCCTACAGCGAGGCACGAGCGTGATAGGGAATCTCCTTGTAGAAGAATTATTCATCTTGGTGAATTGACCAAGACACAAAATTTGAGAGCAATCTAAACATGTCAAAAGTTGAATTTAACCCAGTAGACCACCCGCATCGTCGTTATAACCCATTAACGGGCCAGTGGATCTTAGTATCACCGCACCGAGCAAAACGTCCTTGGAGTGGCCAAGATGAAAAACCATCGACCGCGCAGCTTCCTGCGTACGAGAAAGAGTGTTTCTTGTGCCCAACCAATACGCGTATCTCGGGCGACGAAAACCCAGATTACGACGGCACTTACGTATTCAGTAATGATTTCGCGGCCTTGATGCCCGATTCGCCTGACGCTCCAGAGTCTGAAAACCCTCTATTCAAGACTCAAGGTGTTCGCGGGTTGAGCCGCGTGATCTGTTTTTCTCCGGACCACAGCAAAACGCTGCCAGAGTTACCAGTAAACAAGATTCGCGGTGTTATCGACACATGGAATGAACAGATTGAAGAGCTAGGTAAAGACTACCTATGGGTTCAAGCGTTTGAAAACAAAGGCGAGACCATGGGCTGTTCTCAGCCACACCCACACGGTCAGATCTGGGCAAACAGCTTTTTGCCCAACGAGATTGAACGCAAAGAGAAACTGTTAAAAGAGTACTTTGAACAACAAGGTTCGAATCTTTTAGTGGATTACGTTGAATCTGAAATGAAAGACGGTTCTCGCACTGTGGTTGAAACTGAACATTGGATCGCTGTGGTGCCTTATTGGGCTGCGTGGCCATTTGAAACCATGTTGCTACCAAAAACACACATCCGCCGTATGAGCGAACTGACTGACGAACAACGTGATGATCTAGCGCTTGCGATTAAGAAGCTGACTAGTCGTTACGACAACTTGTTCCAATGCTCATTCCCGTACTCAATGGGTTGGCACTATGCGCCGTTCTTTGAAGAAGGCACCGACATCGATCACTGGCAACTGCATGCATTGTTCTACCCGCCGCTACTACGCAGCGCATCGGTTCGTAAATTCATGGTCGGCTACGAAATGTTGGCTGAGTCTCAGCGTGATTTAACCGCAGAACAAGCGGCGCAGCGTCTTCGTGATTTGAGTGACGTTCACTATAAAGATCAGGAATAGCCTGTTTCGTAGATAACGAGTGAGATTCCTGATATCTCGTCCCTCGATTCTGGAATGACGACAGGTGAGAAGCCCATAAGTTTAAGAGCTTAGAAGCATAGAAGTATAGAAGTATAGAAGTATAGAAGTTTAGTCGCTGATGTTGTCATTCCCTACCGTGAGAGACGAATGAGATAGGGAATCTAAAAGAATTAAAGTGGTGCCGTGAAGGGGCCATAACCAATTGAACAAAGAGTTTAACCAGAGAGTTTACTTATGTCTGACCTAATCCAAAACGTGAAAGCATCTTTTGAGCAAGTCCTTGGTTACCAAGCGACTCATATTATCCAAGCACCAGGTCGTGTGAACCTGATCGGCGAGCACACTGACTACAACGATGGTTTTGTTCTACCGTGTGCCATTAACTACCAAACGGTAGTCGCCGCGGCTAAGCGTGACGACAACATTGTTCGCGTAGTATCAGTGGACTACGGTAATGCAGTCGATGAGTTCGATTTAACTCAAGAGATCACATTCCAACAAGACAAGATGTGGGCGAACTACATTCGTGGTGTGGTGAAGTGCTTAAAAGGTCGCGGCTTTGAATTTACAGGTGCAGACATCTCTGTAACGGGCAACGTGCCTCAAGGTGCAGGTTTAAGTTCTTCTGCGGCGCTGGAAGTGGTGATTGGTCAAACATTTAAGGTGCTTTACAACTTAGAGATCACTCAAGCAGAAGTAGCATTGAACGGCCAGCAAGCAGAGAACGAGTTCGTTGGCTGTAACTGCGGCATTATGGATCAAATGATCTCGGCGGAAGGTCAAGCGAATCACGCGATGCTTTTGGATTGCCGTAGCCTAGAAACTCAAGCGGTTTCAATGCCAGAAGATATGGCTGTGGTTATCATTAACTCAAACAAGAAACGCGGCTTAGTCGACAGCGAATACAACACACGTCGTGAACAGTGTGAAGAAGCGGCGCGCATCTTTGGTGTTCCGGCACTTCGTGATGTGACCATTGAGCAATTCAAAGCGAAAGAGTCTGAATTGGATGAAATGGTCGCGAAACGTGCTCGTCACGTGATTACTGAAAATGACCGTACTGTTGAAGCGGCTCAAGCTCTACGCACTCATGATATGAAGCGTATGGGCGAGTTGATGGCTGAATCGCATGCGTCAATGCGTGATGATTTTGAAATCACGGTTAAAGAGATTGATACGCTGGTTGATATGGTCAAAGAAGTGATCGGTGAGCAAGGCGGCGTGCGTATGACTGGCGGTGGTTTCGGTGGTTGTATTGTGGCATTGGTTCCACCTGCATTGGTTGATGAAATCAAAACAACTGTGGAGCAGAAATATCAAGCGGCGACGGGTCTAAAAGAATCTATTTATGTGTGCCAAGCGAAAGACGGAGCAGGCTTAGTTGAAGTAATCTAACGGCTTCGAGACTTAATATAGAGCTTACCAAGTAAAAAGATCATGGTAGGCCAAATGCTAAAGCCTTTACTTCAGGTAGAGGCTTTTTACTGGCACTAGAAGGAATTTAGAATGACACAAGAGCAAAACCTGCATCAATCCATGACGCAGACTCCAGCCTATGATGGCCAACCCGCTCAGTTAGTGACGCTATCAAATACGCATGGCATGCAAGTGACATTCATGGATATTGGTGCAACATGGTTAAGCTGTATCCTGCTAGTAAAAGGAAACAAAAGAGAAGTTTTGTTGGGTGTTAACTCAATGGAGAACTTCGATAAACAAGCCAGCTATATGGGCACAACCGTTGGCCGTTATGCTAACCGCATTGCTAATGGTCGTTTCAAAATTGATGGTCAGAATTACAAGCTGGAAACCAACCAAGCGGGCAATACCTTACATGGTGGCCCGAACGGATTTGATAAACGCCGTTGGAATATTGCCGAGCAAACCGAAACGTCAGTGGTGTTCACTCTAGAGTCTGCTGATGGCGACCAAGGATTCCCGGGGAATTTGAATGTGTCGGTGCGTTATGATATCACCGAAGACAATCGAGTTTCCATTCATTACTCTGCAACCACAGACAAGCCGACTGTAGTCAACCTAACGAATCATGCGTACTTCAATCTACTTGGCGCTGAAGCTGGACACGACTGTTTGTCACACATTGTCAGTATCAATGCTAATCAGTTCTTACCGACCAATTCGGTGGGTATTCCGTTAGGTAACCTTAAATCAGTGAAATCGACCAGCTTTGACTTCAATCAGCCTATGATGATCTCAGAGCGTTTGTTGGGCGATGAACAGCAGAAAGCAGCAAAGGGTTACGACCACTCTTTCTTATTGGCTGATGGCTGCAAACGCACTCAATGCGCCGCGACCGTAACCTCACCGGATGCGCTCGTCACACTAAAAGTATTTTCAACCAAACCTGCGATGCAGCTATACACCGGAAACTGGCTTGGTGGCACACCAAACCGAAGTGGTGGCAGCTATGAAGACTACGCTGGTTTGGCGCTAGAAACCCAGTTCTTACCTGACTCTCCTAACCACCCAGAGTGGAAGCAGGACAGTTGTATTCTCAAGCCTGAACAAGAATATAACTACAGTACCTGTTACCAGTTTGAATTTTCGGGGGATTCTTCAAACTAGTACGCTCTAGCTCAAAGCGGTTACGTCAATATCTTTTGTTTGTGAATAGGACGATGTGAATTATCGCGTTGTTCTTGGGGGATGAGCAAAAGTGGCGATCAACAAGAGTGCGGTTTATTAAGCGCGATTGTTGAGTATCTGAGTAAGGTAGGAAAGCCCTAACAGAAGCGATTCTGTTAGGGCTTTTTTTGTTTATTGCTTGATGAGTCGACCAGAACCTAGACTTTCTCTACCGAATTACGGCGTACCAGAGTTGGAGAGAACATCATTGGTTCAGTTGAGGTGTTTTCACCTTTGGCTAAGTGCAACGCGAGTCGTGTCGCTTTCTCTGCCATCATCTGAATCGGGTAGCGAATAGTGGTGAGCTTTGGATGAACATAGCGGGCAATCAAACCATCATCGAAACCGATGATCGACATTTTGTCTGGCGCTTGAATACCGTTTTCATCAAGGACAGACAAAGCACCAGCTGCCATGTAATCGTTGTACGCCACAATGCCAGTGATTGGCAGTGACTTAGTCAGAAGGTTAGTCATGGCGTATTCGCCACCGTCACTGGTCGGCGCTGAGTATTCAATATAGCTGTCAGAGAGCGCTATTTTGTAATCTGAGAGTGCCGCAAAGTAACCTTGGATACGCTCATCGGCATCTTCAATGCTATGCGATGAGGCGATACAGGCAATGTTCTTATGGCCATGGCGGATCAGATATTCCGTCGCAAGATACGCACCTTTTTTGTTGTCTAAGAAAATACAGTGGTTGGCAATCTCAGCAATATAACGGTTGATCAGTACTAAGCCTTTGACCTCTTTTGCATAGGCAATCAGTTCTTCGTCGGTGAGGCCTTTAGAGTGGATCACCAGGGCGTCACAACGGCTGTTAATCAGCAATTCAATCGCTTGTCTCTCTTCTTCACGATCGTGCGAGCCATTACCGACAAGGATATGTTTTCCGTTCTCACGAGCGACATTGTCGACAGCCTTAACCAGCGTGCCAAAAAAGGGATCGGAGATGTCACCGACCAATACACCAACAGTGTTCGTGCTTTGGCTTACCAGCGCTCGAGCATTGGCATTCGGTCGATAGCCAAGTTTAGACATCGCTTTAGTTACAGACTCTACCGAGCTTGCACTCGCCTTGGGAGACTTGTTGATCACTCGAGATACGGTTGCAACAGAAACACCAGCTTCCTTTGCTACATCTTTAATTGTTGCCATTTTTAACCTCTATACATTGCTTCATCTATTTAACACCGACAATGATAGTAAGGCAACGAAACTCTCATTTTACTTCCAGTAATGAGATCTTTACCGCTTGTAATTATTAGGCTTAATGCTAGTGTAAACATTTACATTTTACTTAATTTTAGTAAATGATTTAATGAGTGAAAATAAACCAATATAGGAAGTGAGAAATGGATACTGTCTCTTATGGTGACTTTGCTAAGTTAGAAATGCGTGTGGGTAAGATCATTGAGGTTGTGCGTCATGAAAACGCCGACAAGCTTTACATAGTGCAAGTGGATGTTGGTGACAAGACACTGCAAACGGTGACCAGCCTAGTCCCTTACTACACAGAAGAAGAGTTGATGGGTAAGCAGGTTGTTGTTTTGTGCAATCTAGCGAAGGCGAAGATGAGAGGCCACACTTCTGAGTGCATGTTGCTTTGTGCAGAAACGGAAGATGAATCTGAAAGTGTATTGCTAACACCTGAACGTGCGATGCCAGCAGGTATTCGTGTCGTTTAAGCTCACTTTAGGTTGGTGAGTCAATGTGTTCACCAACCTAAATCAACTAGCTGCGTACAGTTAGTATCAAGCCATCAATCACACTGTGATGGTGATCGGAAACCCCAGCAAGGTTGCCGTATTTAGGCTGGTGGCGATCATTTTCTAATGGGTGATGCCAACCTTGTGTGTGTTTAACGAAGTGCGCCGCAAAGCTTTCAGACACCTCTAAACATCCTGCCAATACCGTATCGACATAGGTTTGGACGATAGGGCTGTTTTCGCAAGGTGCTTCAATCTCGTCTTTGATGTAAACCCAGATCGGTTGATCCTGTTTGAACTCATCTTGGCTTTCTATCTGAGAGGCCTTTAACTCGATTCGGTGATAACCACGCTCACGGCGATCAAACTCAGCCAGTGCAATATCATCCACCTCAAGCAACACACCATTCACTTGTCCCTCGCCGAGATTGACGATCAAAGGTGATAACACATAGCTGTCATCGATCTTGCTCCAATGGCGAATTAAGCCATGAACAATCGCAGGGATCGCTTGCCCTGTCTGACCGGTAAGCTGGCGTGAAGATGAGTTGATTAAACTGCCATAACCAAAAATATACATCGCATTCCTTGTCTGAGTTGTTCCATTTAAGTCTAGTCTTACTATATGTGGCGAGATACCAAAAGTCAGTAAGTTTCTATTTATACATCTATATGTCTTTATGACTCTTTTGGTTGTGTTTTTTTGACTTGTTTATTGGCTAGTGAATCTCGTGAGTCGCTGTTTTTACTGGTTTTATCTAATTGGCGCGTTTCATGCAGTGTTATCTGCATATTGCATCGGATTTGATGCATACAAAATTTGGTTTAGGTAATACCTTGGCCGCTTATCTGAGAATTAGGAGCGAGTTTGTTAAATATCACAGATAAAAGTGTAGAAGACGCGATTCCAGCCTACCTGCGTTTAGGCTTTCGACCTTTCTTCTTTTTAGGCAGTCTCTATGCCGTGATTGCGATTGTAGCTTGGGTCATCATGTTCCAAAACGGTCAACCTGAGATTTTAAAAGTTCCCGCACTGTGGTGGCACGTGCATGAGATGCTGTTTGGTTTTTCGATGGCGATTGTTGTCGGCTTTGTGCTCACTGCCGTGCAAACCTGGACGGGTGTCAATGGAACCAAGCACTATCGGTTGGCAATTCTTGTGGGCTTTTGGCTCGCACCTCGTATTCTGTTTTGGACCCCCGCTCCGTTATGGCTGATCTCGTCGGTTGAGGCGCTGTTCTTAATCTTCGCCGCCTACGAAATTGGTTTTCGAGTCGTGAAGTCGAAAGGCTGGAAGAACCTGTTTTTTGTGCCGCTGTTTATATTGGCTATCGTGGCGAACTCTGCTAGTTACGCGACCATTAAGGGAATGCCTCCATTTCCATCGTCTGCGGTATGGCACGCAATGTTATGGTGGTTTACCTTGCTGCTATCAGTGATGGGTGGGCGAGTTATTCCATTCTTCACTGCGCGTCGCTTTGATTTTGAAAAAGCACAACCACTAGTTTGGTTAGAATGGTTAGCGAATCTACCTTTGGTTGGCTTATTTGTATTGAGCTTCTTCCCATTGACCTTTGCTCAAGTCGGCAATGAGTTGATTGTATTTGCAGGTGTGACTCAGTTGGTGCGCTTTATCCGCTGGAAGCCTTGGACTACGTTATCTGAGCCCTTGGTGTGGTCGCTGCATGCGGCTTACCTATGCATCCCTTTAAGCTTGCTGCTACGAGGTTTATTAGACAACCCGTTCGCAAGCCACAACATGCTGCACTTGTTTGCGATTGGCGGTTTGAGTGGATTAATTCTTGCGATGATTACGCGCGTGACAATGGGGCACACGGGTCGTGCAATCTATAAAGGGCCAAGTATGGCGTTAGCGTTCTCGGCTATTTTTATCGCGGCTTTGGTTCGCAGCGTAGGTGTGACTTTCTTCCCTGCGTATTTATTTGAGATGGTGAACATCAGCGCGGGTTTATGGACGTTAGCGTTCGGTCTATTTATCTGGAAATTTGGGATGATGCTGTTAACGCCAAGAGTGGATGGTCACCCGGGCTAAGCCAATTAGTTATCTATTGATATAGATAGGGAAGCTCAGAGCTTCCCTTTTTGATCTTGATAACTCATTAAGTACTCGCAGCAAGGTATTGGCGTACCTGTGTGATGAGATCTTCCTTGGCGTGAGGCGAGATAAAACTGGCTTCGATGGCATTAATACTGAACTGCGCCAATTCGTTTTTGGTCACTGGGTGAGCATTGGCGACGGCGAGGAAGTTATCATTCATATAGCCGCCGAAGTAAGCCGGATCATCGGAATTGATGGTGACGCACAGCCCTTTTCTCAGCAACTCGACGATGTTGTGCTCTTGCATGGTCTCAAACACCTTGAGCTTGGTATTCGACAGCGGGCAGACGGTCAGTGGTGTACGTTTTGCTATTAGCTGTTCCATCAACTCTTCATCTTCTACACAGCGAACGCCATGATCAATTCGGGTAATGCCTAGCAAGCTCAGTGCGTCGCTAATATTTTGTGCTGGGCCTTCTTCTCCGGCGTGCGCGACAGTCAGAAAGCCTTGGTTGATCGCTTCTTGGAATACATGTTTAAACTTCTCTGGTGGATTGCCCTGTTCTGATGAATCTAACCCAACGGCAATGATCTTATCTTTATAAGGAAGGGCTTGTTTGAGTGTTTCAAAAGCGCTGTCTTCATCGAGATGACGCAGAAAGCACATGATCAGTTGGCTGCTGATACCAAGCTCTTGCTCCACTTGATTCAAAGCTCGAGTAATCCCGCCAACGATGACTTCAAAGTCAATGCCGCGTTCAGTGTGAGTCTGAGGGTCGAAGAAGATCTCAGTATGAACCACATTATCTTGCTGACACTTCAACAGATAAGCCCACGTCAGGTCGTAGAAATCTTGTTCATGAATCAGTACGTTTGCACCTTGGTAATAGATATCGAGAAAGGATTGAAGATTGTGGAACTGGTACGCGTCTCGAACTTGGTCTGGGGTCTCAAAGGGAATCGACAGGTTATTACGCTTGGCGAGTTGGAACATCAGCTCTGGCTCTAATGTGCCTTCTATATGTAAGTGCAGCTCAACTTTGGGTAAATTTTTGATGAAGCTATCCATAGCAACTCCTTAGCTATTTTAATTATGAGCGGAGTAGGTGAGACAGTAGAGTCTATAAACCTGAGCAAGCAGGTATCTCTTTCATTTATCTCTGTTTGAGCATAGTTCATTTCATTGTTATCGATAAAATAGGATAGAAGTTGATGGTGAACCGAGAGTTATGAACCGATTGAAATTAGGCGCAAACGATTTGCAGCATTGGAGTGTGATCCGCTGCAAATATTTGCAGCAATATTCATTGATTTGTGCTCTAATACCGCGCTTACCAAGGGATGGTGTTAAAAGATGCTCACTTAGATGGAGTTATCAAAGTTGACCGATCCCTTAATGATCTCCCTTAGGAAAAAATAGAACATGTCTAAGAACAAAAAATTTGATATCCGCCTTACAGAAAAACGCAACGGTTGGTGTGCAGAGATTACTCGTCAAGTAACGTCTCGCAGCACTACAGTATCTAAGCGTGAGTCTGGTTTCGAAACTGAAGCTCTAGCACAAGAGTGGGCAGAGAAAGAGCTAGCATCTTTCATCGCTAACCAAGCTGAACGTAACGAGCGTAAATCAGAGCAACGTAAAGAGCGTGACGAACTACGTCACACTAAAGAGCTTAAAGCTGAGCAAGCACGTGAAGCGCGCGCTAAAGCTCGTGCAGAAGAGCAACAAGACGCTGAATAATTCAGTGCATGACTAATTTATAGATCCCTTAATTTTAAGATAAGGGATTTGTGAAAAAAAAGCCCCGATACAACTTTTTTCTTTCGAGTTAAAAGTGTTTTGGGGCTTTTTAGTTTGTGGAGTTCTGTTTTATTGTGTTTAAGAGCTCGGTTTGGCTTCTCGCTTTTAACGTCGAGCTCTTAAACTGTTAAGCATTGTCTGATCAGTTATTCAGTGCAGTTAGCCAATCGTCTTCTGCCACTTCTTCAATGTAGCTTTCTACTGATTGTCCTACTTCTTCATCGTCTTGCTTGAAGTAAGCGATGTGGAACACAGCATCACCTTCGTTGACCAAAGGCAGAGTTTGCTGACCAATCACGATACCGCCTTTGGTTGTGATCACTTGGCCTTCTTGGTGACCCAATGGAGAGCTGATGTAAGCAAGGGTTTGTCCTGCTTCAACCTGTTCGCCAAGTCTTACCATGTTACGCAAAATACCGTCTGATTCAGCGCGGATCCAGCTGGTGGATTTACTCAATACTGGCTCTGGTAACTTCTTACGGTTAGGGCGCAGCATGCCGATTTCTTTCATCACTTGATGCACGCCAAGGTAACCCGCACGAATCGCGAGGTGATCAAAACGCAGCGCTTCACCACCTTCGTAAGTTAATACAGGAATACCCAGTTTTTCCGCTTCGCTGCGCAGTGAACCATCACGCAGTGGAGAATCTATGATCACGGGTGTTGCGAACGCTTTTGCGATGCGCAGTGTTTCAGGGTTCGACAGGTTTGCACGGATCTGTGGCAAGTTAGTACGGTGAATCGCACCCGTGTGAAGATCCAAAATGTAATCACAGTGCTTCGCTACGTTCTCAAAGAAGGTGTGAGCGATGCGTGATGTCAGTGATCCTTTCTCACTTCCAGGGAAGCAACGGTTCAGGTCACGACGGTCTGGTAGGTAACGAGACTTATGGATAAAACCAAATACGTTAACGATAGGCACAACAAGTAGTGTTCCTTTCAGTTTCTTTGGATCAATCGCATTGGTCAGCTGTCGTGCAATCTCAACACCGTTTAATTCATCTCCGTGGATCGCCGCGTTTACCATCAGTGTTGGGCCCGCTTGGCGACCATGAATAATTTCAATCGGGATTGAAAGTGGAGAATGCGTGTAAAGCTGAGCCGCTTGCAGTTCAATCTCCATTCTCTGTCCTGGCTGAACAGTATAACCAAGTAATTCGAAGGGTTGATTAGGTTTTAGTCTTGCCATTTAGGTTGTTCTCAACATGGTGATAATTCGTTAACACGGAATGTATCAATCGTTGATTTTTAGTACGAATCAATCGCTTTACGGTGACGACAAAACTTTTTTATGGAGGCGTTTCTTAATTGGTTTCTGTTTTTGATTTGGCTAGTTAGAAGGGGTTTAGAATTGTGAATTTCCTGACAATACATTGATTTAACGCTGATATTTATTGTTCGGTTGGTTGGTATTATTCATCGCCATTTTTTGGCGGCCAAATTCATATATCGAGATAAAAATGAAAAAAACAATTTCAAAAGTCGTTGCACTGGCGGTGGTTTCTGTCGCTTTATCTGGCTGTGTTGGTAGTAACGCAGTAACCGGTTACCTAATGAAGTTTAACGTTAAGGCTGTTGATAACCGTTACGCACGTGGTGGCTTGAACATGCTACTAGCGCCTGCTTACGGCCTAACAGTTGCTGCCGATTACCTGGTATTCAACTCACTAGAGTTCTGGACTGGTAGCAACCCACTAACTGGTTCTCCGCACATCTTTGATACAAAGACTGATACTTACCTAGACATCAACCACCAACTTGATCCGTCTCTAACGGAAGCGCCAGTGGGTCCTATCACGAGTGCAGATGTGATCGAAAAAGGTCAAATGCAGCAGATTGATGAAAACACGATCCAAATGGACATTACTTACCAGTCTGGTGAGCGTGCGACGTTAATCGGTGTTCGTGATGGCGAGATGGTGACGTACTTCATCGATGGCGAAGTTGTGGCACAAACTTCAATTGATGAGCTAGAAAGCTACGCGGCTTCACGCGCTTAATTGTTTATTTAGTCACAAGTAGTAGCTACAAAGATTAGATACAAAAACAGGTACTCATTGAGTACCTGTTTTATTTTGTCTCAGATAAACGGTGTTTACTGTAAAACACCATTTACTGAACAAACATAGCTTATCGAATTAAGCTTTTTCTGGGATCGCTTCAAGCAATGCAACCATTTGGTTCCAGAATAGCTCAACGGTGTCGATCTTCACTTTCTCATCAGGAGAGTGCGGAAACTTGATGGTTGGGCCGAAAGAAACCATATCCATGTTCGGGTAAGGTTCTTTGAATAGACCACACTCAAGACCAGCATGGATAACCATGATGTTTGGCTTGTGACCGTAGATACCTTCGTACATGTCACGGAAGATATGCATGATTTCTGAATCTGCGTCTGGTTTCCAACCTGGGTAAGCACCAGAGAACGCGATGTTAGCGCCTGCTAGTTCAGCAACAGAGTGAAGCATGCTTTCTACTTGGCTACGACCTGAATCGATAAGAGAGCGGATCAGGTAAAGTACTGTGATTGAGTTCTCTTCTGTTGTGATAACACCTACGTTTAGAGACGTTTCCACAACACCTTCAATCTCGTCACTCATACGAATCACGCCGTTTGGACATGCGTTAAGTGCCGCGATAAAGCGAGCTTGGTCTGCTGACGCAAGTGCGCCCATTTCTACAGAAGCTTCTTCATTGAAAGTCACGATGCTGTCTTCTACTTTACCTAGCTCTGTTGAAAGCAGCTCAGTGTAGTAGTTGTATAGTGAAGCCAGTTTTTCTTGGTTTGCCGCAGGAACAGCAACCGTTACGAAACCTTCACGAGGGATCGCGTTACGAAGGCTACCACCTTTGAATTCGACGATGCGAAGGTCTAGCTCTTTTGCGTGACCCGCTAGGAAGCGAGCAAGCAGTTTGTTTGCGTTTGCACGACCTGTGTGGATGTCACAACCAGAGTGACCGCCTTTTAGGCCTTTTAGCGTTAGCTTACGTGTTACGAAGTCAGCTGGAATCGCATTACGAGCAATTTCAAATGTCATTGCGCCGTCGATACCGCCAGCACAACCCATGTACACTTCGCCTTCTTGCTCTGAATCGGTGTTAAGAAGGATATCGCCTTCTAACCAACCCGCTTCAAGACCGAAAGCACCAGTCATGCCTGCTTCTTCATCTACTGTTAGTAGAACTTCGATAGGGCCGTGCTGAATTTCGTTTGAAGCAAGAACCGCTAGGCAAGAAGCCATGCCCATGCCGTTATCAGCGCCAAGCGTTGTGCCTTTAGCTGTAACCCACTCACCATCAATGTATGGTTGAATTGGATCTTTAGCAAAGTCATGAACTGTGTCTTCGTTCTTTTGTGGAACCATATCGATGTGAGCTTGTAGCACTACACCTTTTTTGTTTTCCATACCCGCCGTTGCTGGCTTTTTGATGAATACGTTACCCGTTGGGTCACGACGTACATCTAGGCCTTGCTCTGTTGCCCAAGCAATAATGTATTGAGCAAGCTCTTCTTCATGCTTAGAAGGGTGTGGGATTGAGCAAATCTTATCGAAGAACTGCCAGATAGGGGCAGGGGATAATTTACTGATCTCAGAATGGAATTCAGACACGGATGACTCCTTTTTTATTTAATAACCATATATTTAGGTTTTGTATGGGGAAAAACCTAGAACAAAAATCTAAAATATGGGTCTGTTTTGATGGCAACAGCATACCACTTGAGCGTTTTGACGAGTAGCGGTTCTAAACCTCAAATAGCTCAAATTTTGAAAGCGATCTTGTCCATCTGATCACAGCTAAGCGCCTTGATGCTTATAAATGGAGCAGGCAAACGTTTGTTTAATTCTATTCTGTAATTTTATTACAAAAATAAGTTTGCAAAATAACCGTAAATGGCCAAAAATGTGACGTATAGCAAAAAATACTTGTAATCTTTTTTCTTTAGGGTATATTAATAACCAACTTCTGAGATGAAGAGTAAATGCTCAAAGGATGAGTCCGTTTTATCGCCTCCAAGGAACCGAGAAATCAAATTCGTTTTTTATTGATTTATTAAGGTGATAGTTATGAAAGGTTTACCATCTGCAATGTTCTGGATTAACAGCTCTGTTTACACTAGCAACTTTGCATACCCTACAAGCTTTGGTTACTAATACCGTAAGCATGTAACTCGAACAGTTTTGTTCACCCCTATATATTGGAATTCTTTTACAGCCCTTTTGGTTGACAGATTCTACCGCCACTCAGTTTTGAGTGGCGTTTTTTTTGCCTGCTACTTTTCCAAACCGCTTTCGCTTGTCACTTTCCTTGCTGTTCTGCGTGGTTGTTTTTTTAACGCCGAAATATCAATTTGCGCCTTATTACTGATCCTGTTGAAAAATACATAACTATTGTGAGTTTGAATTCAGAATTTACTGGCTAGATTATCAATGAAAATAACCGATGGTAGAAAAAACAACCAACTAGTTTTAGTGAGTCTATTGTTGTTAATTGTTTGTTTTTAATGGTTATTTATCGATGATATCTTCATTTTTAATCGCTTTGTTTCATACGGCATTCTGATAAATATCGATTAGAGCCTTAATTCTATCTGGAATTTGTTATTTGATAACTTTATAATCCACAGCCAATCGATTACGCAACCGTTTACTTTTTACCCTTATAGGATTCGATAATGTTCGAAAAGCTATTCAAACTCAGTGAAAATGGCACCAATGTGCGCACTGAAATCATCGCAGGTCTAACAACCTTCCTAACAATGGCTTACATCATTTTTGTAAACCCAATGATTCTAGCTGATGCTGGTATGGACCATGGCGCTGTATTTGTAGCAACCTGTTTAGCGGCTGCTATTGGCTGTTTCATCATGGGCTTTGTTGCTAACTACCCAATTGCTCAAGCTCCAGGCATGGGTTTGAACGCATTCTTTACCTACGCTGTTGTAATGGGTATGGGTTATACGTGGCAAGTTGCTCTGGCAGCGGTTTTCGTATCAGGCGTAATCTTCATCTTCTTAAGCATCTTTAAGATCCGTGAATGGATTATCAACTCGATCCCTATGTCTCTGCGTGTTGGTATCTCTGCAGGTATCGGTCTTTTCCTAGCGTTTATTGCGCTTAGCAATGCAGGCATCGTTGTTTCTAACCCAGCAACTAAAGTTTCACTGGGCGACATTACCGCGATTGCTCCTATCCTAGGCTCAATTGGTTTCTTCCTAACGATTGCTCTTGTTCACCGTGGCGTGAAAGGGGCAGTAATGATTGCGATTCTAGCTATCACAGCTCTTGGCATTGTTATTGGTGACGTTCAATACGGCGGCATCATGTCTACACCACCAAGCCTTGCTCCTACATTCATGCAGCTTGATTTCTCTGCTGTATTTGAAATCGGTATGATTTCAGTGGTATTCGCGTTCTTGTTCGTCGATTTGTTCGATACAGCGGGTACTCTGGTTGGTGTTGCAACGAAAGCAAACCTAATCAAAGAAGACGGCAAACTACCTCGCTTGAACAAAGCACTGCTTGCTGACTCTACAGCAACATCTATTGGTGCACTGCTAGGTACATCAAATACTACTTCTTATGTTGAGAGTGTTGCGGGTGTTGCTGAAGGCGGCCGTACCGGTCTAACGGCTGTTGTTGTTGGTATCTTATTCCTACTGGCTCTTTTCTTCTCGCCACTTGCAGGTATGATTCCGGCTTACGCAACATCAGGTGCACTTTTCTATGTAGCAATTCTGATGATGTCTGGCCTAGTTGGCATTGATTGGCGTGATCTTACGGAAGCAGCACCAGTCGTGGTAACATGTCTGCTTATGCCGCTGACGTACTCTATCGCTGAGGGTATCTCACTAGGTTTCATCGCTTACGCTGCAATTAAGCTGCTAAGTGGTAAAGGTCGCGACGTTTCACCTGCTGTGTGGGTAATGTCGGCTATCTTTATTCTTAAATACATTTTCGCTTAATCGTCTAGATTTCTGCTTAATCGCTGAAGAGGCTATGTTTGAAATAGCCTCTAATAATATGACAAAATTATTAGGTTTTATACTATGAGCAACAAATTCGTTATCACTTGGGACAACATGCAGACTTACTGCCGTCAACTTGCTGAAAAGCAAATGCCAGCAGAGCAGTGGAAAGGCATCTGGGCAGTAAGCCGTGGTGGTTTGGTTCCTGGTGCAATCTTGGCTCGCGAACTGGGTATTCGTCACGTAGATACGATTTGTATTTCTAGCTACGACCACGATCACCAACGTGATATGACAGTCGTTAAAGCACCTGAAGGTGACGGCGAAGGCTTCCTAATCGTTGAAGATCTTGTTGATAGTGGTGATACTGCACGCAAGCTTCGCGAAATGTACCCTAAAGCGAAATTGATCGCTGTATGTGCTAAGCCATCTGGTGCTGATTTACTAGACGAGTACATTGTTGATATCGCTCAAGACACATGGATTGAGCAACCTTGGGATACTAGCCTAAGCTACGTAGAGCCAGTAAATCGCAAGTCAAAATAAGCGTAAACTTAGTTTTTTGAGAAATGACCCTTTATAGGGTCATTTTTTTTTATATTATTAGTGACAACCATTTCTTATTAAGTATCCCAATGTCTGAACCAGAAGAAACGAGCTCGAACCTTTCGGAAACTTTGTTTGTAAAGCACAAGCAAGCGAAAGAGACCTCAATGTTGACACAATACATGCCAAGCTCTGAAGCGCTATTGGATGAGAAACGTGAACAGCAAAACTCATCATGGTATCGAAACCTAAGACGTCTTCAGTGGGTATGGCAAGGCGTTAATCCAATAGAGCAGGAAGCGGTATTGGCTCGCATCGCGTCATCAGATAACTCTCGTACAACCGATGAGTGGCTTGATACGGTGATGGGCTACCGCAGTGGTAACTGGGCATACGAATGGACCAAGCTGGGTATGCAGCATCAAAATCGTTCTAATGAGAAGAATGGTGAAGAGATGGCTGAAGAGCTATTTTCCGCATCGTTGTGCTTCAGTATTGCGGGTTACCCACACCTCAAGAACGACAACTTGGCAGCTCAGGCTCAAGTGTTGGCCAACGCAGCGTATTCTGAAGCGATCAAGCACACTAAGTTGATCGTCAAGCAGATTGATATTCCATACCAAAACAAGAAGATCAAAGCGAACTTGCATCTAACCAAGACAGATAAACCACAACCGGTTGTGATTGTCAGCGCGGGTCTAGATAGCTTGCAAACCGATATGTGGCGCCTGTTTAGGGATTATTTAGCACCTAAGAACATTGCTATGTTAACGGTAGACATGCCATCAATAGGGCACAGTGCACATTGGCCGTTAACAGAAGACTCATCTTGTCTTCACCAAGCAGTGCTGAATGAATTGCCTAACATCCCATGGGTCGATCACCACAAAGTCGGCTTGTTTGGTTTCCGCTTCGGTGGCAATGCGATGGTGAGATTATCTTTCCTCGAGCAACATAAGATTAAAGCGTGTATTTCTTTAGGCGCGCCAATTCACGATATCTTTGTTCATGCAGACAAACTTAAGCAGATGCCTAAAATGCATCTAGATGTGTTGGCTTCGCGCCTTGGTAAAGGGGCGGTCGATATCAATAGCCTTTCTGGGCAGTTGATGGCGTGGTCACTCAAGGTACAAGGTTTGCTGTCAAACAGTAAAACCAGTGTTCCTATCTTGGCATTGGCTCTGGAAGGCGACCCGGTTTCACCGCCAATGGATAATCAACTGGTTGCTATTTACAGTGATTACGGAAAAGCGAAGAAAATCAAAGCTAAGTCAATTACACAAGGTTATGAGCAATCCCTCGAATTGGCGATAAAGTGGCTTGAGGATGAATTATTTAGATGACATTTCTCCTAAATTAGTTAAGCATGAAAAATGTACAAACTAAGTACCTGATACTCAGAGGTCATTTATAAAATCCAAATGCGTAGTTTCTACGTATAACAGTCTGAGTAACGTCATTCTTAACATTGAAAATGGAGATTCAATATGTCAGAAGTGACACAACAACCTACGCATTACCGCTTGTTGAATGTTTTAAAGGCGATCGGGCCTTACTTAAGGGAACCGCAATCAGAAGAAGGCCACTATATCTTTGATTGCTTGTCTGTATGTGTGAACGATAAAAAATCACCAGAAGAACGCGAGTTCTGGGGCTGGTGGCTGGAATTGGATAAGTCGGAAGAGGGATATTCGGCGAAGTACAATATCGGCAAGTACAACATCGATGGTAACTGGGATTCTTTGCCGTTACCTAAAAAGGCGGTCGCTGAGGTCTCTCGAACTCAAGAAGCCTTCCACAAGAAACTGGTTGATGAACTTCAAAGTAAGTTTGAAATCAGTATCCAATTAGACGAAGAGTCTGTCGAATTCGTCTAATTTTAAAGGTTACTCTTCTATATAAAGCAAAAAGGTGCGATTTCGCACCTTTTCTGCTTGTGAATTCCCCTTTTGATTGCTAAAACATCACCTCTTATTTGTTTTATCCATAAAAGACTTCATGACAACAAATCATCAAAGCGGGACAACAACACAGCGTAAAACTGTCGTTGTTAAACTGGGTACCAGTGTCTTAACTGGTGGAACATTGGCATTAGACCGCGCTCATATGGTTGAGCTGGTTCGTCAATGTGCTGAATTAAAAAAACAAGGCCACTCTGTGGTTATGGTTTCGTCTGGTGCAATTGCAGCAGGACGTGAGCACCTTGGTTACCCCGCACTTCCCAACTCAATGGCGAGCAAACAGTTGCTTGCGGCAGTTGGGCAAAGTCAGTTGATTCAAGTTTGGGAGTCTTTGTTTGCTATCTATGGCCTTAAGATTGGCCAGATGCTACTGACTCGTGCTGATCTCGATGATCGCGAGCGTTTTCTTAATGCACGTGACACGATCAACGCACTGGTTGAGCACGATATTATTCCGGTAGTAAACGAAAACGACGCAGTAGCAACCAACGAAATTAAAGTGGGCGACAATGATAACTTGTCGGCCTTAGTGGGTATTTTGTGCGGTGCTGATAAGCTTTTGCTACTAACAGACCAAAAAGGCCTGTTTACGGCTGACCCTCGTAAAGATCCAAATGCTGAGCTCATCAAAGAAGTGAAAACCATTGATGACACGCTGCGTAAGATCGCAGGTGGCAGCGGTACTACGTTGGGTACTGGCGGCATGGCGACAAAACTGCAGGCGGCTGACATTGCTCGTCGCGCAGGCATCGAAGTGATTATTGCTGCGGGCAGTGCTGAAAATGTGGTGTTTGATTCACTGAGTGATAACCCACAAGGCACACGTTTCTTGCCTTTAGCGGAAGCGCTTGAAAACCGTAAACGCTGGATTTTAGCGGGCCCTGCTTCAGCAGGTGACATCGTGGTTGACGACGGCGCAGTAAACGCAGTCAACACCAAAGGCAGCAGCTTGTTGGCGAAAGGGGTTGTTCGAGTTAAAGGCGAATTCTCTCGTGGTGAAGTTACCCAAGTCACAGACAGCAAAGGCAAAGTAATTGCGCGTGGTATCGCCAGTTATTCAAGCCAAGACCTAGCAAAAATTGCAGGCAAGCACAGTAAAGATATTGGCGACATCCTTGGATACGATTATGGGTCAGAAGTCATTCACCGTGACGACCTAGTTGTAATCCAAGAGTAGCTCGTGATGATAAGGTGAATCACCTTTTTGCATCCAAAGACAGACAGAATTTAGGGAGAGTTAAACGTGGATTTAACTAACATGGGTATCGCAGCAAAAGACGCTGCTTTCCACCTAGCGACCGCATCTACGGCGCAAAAGAATAAAGCATTGGCGATTATCGCTGATGAGCTAGAAGCAAACGCAACAACGATTTTAGAAGCGAACGCGAAAGACATCGAACTGGGTCGTGAAGCGGGTTTAACTGACGCACTGCTCGATCGTCTACTTCTTAACGAAGAGCGCTTAACCGGTATCGCTAACGATGTTCGTAACGTGATTAGCCTGAATGACCCAGTTGGCAGCGAAATTGACAGCAAAGTACTAGAAAACGGTATGTCACTGTCTCGCCGCCGCGTGCCACTTGGTGTGGTGGGTGTTATCTATGAAGCGCGTCCGAACGTAACCATCGATATTGCAGCTCTGTGTCTGAAGACAGGTAACGCAAGCATTCTACGTGGTGGTAAAGAGACGTTTTTCTCGAACATGGAACTGGTTAAGGTTATCCAGTCTGCATTAGAGAAAGCGGAGCTTCCAGCCGCTTCTGTTCAGTACATCGAGAAGCCTGATCGTGAACTCGTTTCTCAACTGCTTAAACTGGACGACTACGTGGATATGATCATTCCTCGTGGCGGCGCTGGTCTGCACAAGATGTGTAAAGAGAACAGCACCATCCCAGTAATCATCGGCGGCTTTGGTATCAGTCATATCTTCGTTGATGAAAGCGCTGATCTTGAGAAATCTGTCGATGTGGTCGAAAACTCAAAAGTTCAACGTCCATCGGCGTGTAACTCGTTAGATACACTGCTAGTGCATGAAGCGGTTGCTGAAGCTTTCCTAACTAAGCTGAAACAGCGTTTAGCCGGCAAGGTAACCTTAGTTGCTGATACCAGTGCAAAATCGCTGCTAGCGGGTTTTGAAGACCAACGTGATGCGGTTGAAGGCGACTTTGACACTGAATGGCTAAGCTACACGCTAGGCGTGAAAGTGGTAGCGGATGTGGCAGAAGCGATTGACCACATGCGTGTACACAACGCGAGTCATTCAGATGCGATCATGACCAATAGCTTAGAGAGCTCAGAGCGTTTCATTAACTCTGTTGGTTCTGCAGCGGTTTATGTGAATGCATCAACACGTTTCACTGATGGAGCACAGTTTGGTTTAGGTGCTGAAGTTGCCGTGTCTACTCAGAAATTGCATGCTCGCGGCCCAATGGGCTTAGAAGAGCTGACAAGCTACAAATGGGTAGGTAAAGCGAACTATTTAGTCCGCGGTTAACGCTGGTCGTTAATTTTACTCCTCAGCTCATTTTTGAAATGGCGGTCGAGTAGCAATAATCAATGAATCACCACACAAAAGGGCCTTAATTGGCCCTTTTTCTTTCCTAACGTTTGGCAATTCCGTTACACTGATATTCAATTATTTGGAGGTGATATGCATTGTCCTTTTTGTTCAGAGAACGACACTAAAGTAATCGATTCAAGACTGGTAGCCGATGGCCATCAGGTTCGTCGTCGCCGTCAATGCCTTGCATGTAGTGAACGTTTTACTACGTTCGAATCGGCAGAACTTGTGATGCCTAAAGTCATAAAGTCGAATGGAAACCGCGAACCATTTAATGAAGATAAAATGGTGGGTGGTGTACAGCGCGCCCTAGAAAAACGCCCAGTGAGTGCTGACGCGATTGAACTTGCGATCAGTACGATTAAGTCACAACTCCGTGCAACTGGTGAGCGTGAAGTACCAAGCGAGATGATTGGTAATCTTGTGATGGGCCAATTGAAAGAATTGGATAAAGTGGCGTACATTCGTTTTGCCTCTGTTTACCGCAGCTTTGAAGACATCCGAGAGTTTGGCGAAGAAATCGCTAAATTAGAGGATTAACTCCTCAATCATGTCAAACTTTACTCCCCTAGATTTTCAAATGATGTCGCGTGCTATTCAGTTAGCAAAACGCGGCATTTACACTACTGCGCTAAACCCTAATGTGGGTTGTGTCATTGTACAAACCGACGGTCAGATCGTTGGTGAAGGTTTTCATGCCAAAGCTGGCGAACCTCATGCTGAAGTACATGCCATGCGAATGGCAGGCGACAAAGCAAAAGGTGCGACGGCTTATGTCACGCTAGAGCCTTGTTCTCATTACGGTCGAACGCCGCCTTGTGCTGAAGGTTTGATTAAGGCTCAAGTAGCCAAAGTGATTTGTGCCATGCAGGACCCAAACCCAAAAGTCGCAGGTCGTGGTATCAAAATGCTACGCGATGCGGGTATTGAGGTTGAAATCGGTTTGCTAGAGCAAGACGCTCTCGACTTGAACCCTGCATTTATCAAGCGTATGCAAACTGGCATGCCATTCGTTCAGTTAAAGATGGCCGCTAGCCTTGATGGGCAAACGGCATTGGAAAATGGCCAAAGCCAGTGGATCACATCGCCAGAAGCACGTCGTGATGTTCAGAACTACCGAGCAAAATCAGGCGCTGTGTTGTCAACTAGCCAGACGGTGATTGAAGACAACGCGTCGTTGAATGTTCGTTGGGCAGAGTTGCCAAGCAGTATCAAAGGTCATTACGCTGAAGACGAGCTGCGTCAGCCGATTCGCGTGATTCTTGATCGTCAAAACCAACTGCGTCCTGAACTCAAGTTATTCCAGACTCCAACATCGGTGTTGAGAGTTGCCGAAGCATCTGCTGATATTGAAGTCGCAACCACAGATGCAGGTCAGCTCGATTTGCACGATCTGATGCGTCAATTACCTGCCAATCATATCGACCATATTTGGGTCGAAGCGGGCGCAACATTGGCAAAAAGCTTGATTGAAGAGCAGCTGGTGGATGAGCTAATCCTTTATTTAGCACCTAAACTTATGGGCAGTGACGGACGAGGTTTGATGGGTGCATTAGGGCTCACTTCAATGTCTGACGTTATTGACCTAGAAATTAAAGATGTTCGACAGGTTGGTGTGGATATTCGCATCGTTGCGAAACCCGTATTTCGAAACAGATAGTAACGAAACCACAGTTGAAATAGTTACTCCAACTACATACGTGTCGTTGACAACAAAAAGAGTTTTAAAATGTTTACAGGAATTGTAGAAGCCGTAGGTACATTGAGTGCAATCACTCCCCGCGGAGAAGACATCACCGTAACGGTTAATGTTGGTAAGCTTGATATGGCTGACGTTAAGTTAGGCGACAGTATCGCTACCAATGGTGTGTGTTTGACAGTTGTTGAATATAACGACCACAGCTACAGTGCAGATCTTTCGCTTGAGACCCTGAAAAAAACGGGTTTTGTCGATTACCAAGCGGGCGATAAAGTTAACCTTGAGAAAGCAATGTTACCAACCACGCGTTTCGGTGGACATGTAGTGTCTGGTCACGTTGATGGCGTGGGTGAGATTGTTGAACGTAACCAAGTTGGCCGTGCGATTGAATTCTGGGTAGAAATGCCAGCAGAAATCTCAAAATACGTGGCTCAAAAAGGCTCAGTAACAGTTGATGGCATTAGCCTGACTGTGAACGATTTACGTAAGAACGCATTCAAGCTGACTATCGTTCCTCATACTTCTTCAGAAACCACCATCGACCAATTCAATGTCGGTCGTAAAGTGAATCTAGAAGTTGATGTATTAGCACGTTACATGGAGCGTTTACTGCAAGGTCAGCAACAAGAATCTGAGCCTGAATCTCGATTAACGATGGAATTCTTACAGCAGAATGGTTTTGCCTAACCGTTGATACAAAGTGCGTTAAGCGAGACTTTGTAAAGCGAAGCAATATCATCAGGTTTAAATAGTGTCGGTTCTAGGAAGCAGAACCATTTCAAAGGATATAGAACAATGCCAATTAGTACTCCTCAAGAAATTATTGAAGACATTCGCCTAGGAAAAATGGTTATCCTGATGGATGATGAAGATCGCGAAAATGAAGGCGATCTGATCATGGCAGCAGAACATGTGACGCCAGAAGCGATTAACTTCATGGCGATGTACGGCCGTGGTTTAATTTGTCTGACGCTAACCAAAGAGCGTTCAAACCGCATGGGTCTAGCGCCTATGGTTCAAGATAACAACGCACAGTACACCACTAACTTTACTGTTTCGATTGAAGCGGCAGAGGGCGTAACAACGGGTATCTCTGCATCAGACCGTGCAGTGACGGTTCAAGCGGCAGTGGCGAAAGATGCGAAAGCGGCTGATCTTGTTCAACCTGGTCATATTTTCCCACTGACAGCGCAAGATGGCGGTGTTCTGACTCGCGCAGGACACACAGAAGCAGGTTGTGATTTAGCACGCCTTGCAGGCTGCGAGCCAGCATCGGTTATCGTTGAGATCCTTAACGACGACGGTACTATGGCTCGTCGCCCTGACCTTGAAGTGTTTGCTGAAAAACACGACATCAAGCTAGGTACGATTGCTGACTTGATTGAATACCGCAACAACACAGAAACAACGATTGAGCGTGTAGCACAATGCCATTTACCAACAGAGTTTGGTGATTTCGAGCTGGTGACTTACCGCGATACAATTGATAACCAGATCCACTACGCGATGCAAAAAGGCGACCTATCTGAAGGTGCTCCTTTGGTACGTGTTCACCTGCATGACACGTTCACCGATCTGCTTCATTCAGACCGTGGTACTGAACGCAGCTGGTCGCTAGATAAAGCGATGAAGCGTATTGGCGACGAAGGCGGTGTGTTGGTTATTCTTGGCAACGAAGAGTCGTCTGATTCTTTGATTCACAAAGTGAAGACATTCGAAGCGCAAGACAAGAACGAGCAGCCAACTATGGCGAAGAAGCAGGGTACCTCGCGTCGTGTTGGTGTCGGTTCTCAGATTCTTCAAGATCTAGGTGTGCACGATATGCGTCTGCTTTCTTCAAGCACTAAGCGTTACCACGCATTGGGTGGTTTTGGCCTTAACGTTGTTGAGTACGTTTGCGAATAAACCATGCGTTAGCAAGCAGACGTTTCTCCGTTTGTAGCAACATAATTTACCGATGATTTCAGTGGCTCTTTTGGTGATAAATCTTGCCAAAAGAGCAAAGTAGCCAAGTCCGACTCAAAACGTGTTCAACACACAAACTTGGTTACTCGCTGTTCCTATATGCTTGGGATCAGCGCTGCATTATCATCTTTACATTGCCGGTGTCTGTTCTTCTAAATTACCATTAGATATTGCTCACAGTTTTGTGCTAGAATCCGGCGATTCTCACTTGATGAAAATAGTTAAAGGAAGGCTTATGAAAGTGATCGAGGGTGGCTTCCCAGCGCCAAATGCAAAAATTGCTATCGTTATTGCTCGTTTCAACAGTTTTATTAACGAAAGTTTACTTTCTGGTGCAATCGATACTTTAAAGCGTCATGGACAAGTAAGCGAAGACAACATCACTGTTGTTCGTTGCCCTGGTGCAGTAGAACTTCCACTTGTAGCGCAGCGCGTTGCAAAAACAGGTAAGTTCGATGCGATTGTATCTCTTGGTACAGTAATTCGTGGCGGTACACCTCACTTTGACTATGTTTGTAGTGAATGTAATAAAGGTTTGGCACAAGTGTCTCTGGAATATTCTCTTCCAGTAGCGTTTGGTGTTCTTACTGTTGATACGATCGATCAAGCTATTGAACGCGCAGGAACCAAGGCTGGTAATAAGGGTGCAGAAGCAGCACTTAGCGCACTTGAGATGATCAACGTTCTTTCTGAAATCGATTCCTAATGGGGGCCAGTGTGAAACCAGCCGCACGTCGTAACGCACGTCAATTTGCTCTACAAGCAATTTATTCTTGGCAAATTACTAAAGAAAATATTGCTACCGTTGAAGAACAGTTCTTATCTGGTGGTAAGTATGATGAAGAAGAGCATCATGCTGCAGAGCCTGCTCTTGCTATGCCAGAAACAGACGTTGCATACTTCCGCGACCTACTAACTGGTGTTGCTCTTAGCCACATGGAACTTGATAGCAAGCTTCGTCCATTCGTATCTCGCCCTATGCAAGATCTGGATCTGATGGAACTAGCGCTTCTACGTTTAGCTATGTACGAGATGACTCGTCGCGAAGATGTACCATACAAAGTGGTTATCAACGAAGCTATCGAGCTTGCAAAAGTATTTGCAGCAGAAGACAGCCATAAGTTTGTTAACGGTGTGCTTGATAAAGCTGCACCGCACGTTCGTAAGAAATAAGACGTTCGTATATTGAATCTAAAGGTCAGCTTTTATGCTGGCCTTTTTTGTAACTAAATTTCTGTAATATCCATGATTACGGCGATTTTTATGAGACTAAAGATAGGGCATGTGATGTCTGGCGAATTTAACCTGATTGAAAAATATTTTGTAAATCGACAACCACAACGTAAAGACGTTCTTCTAGCTGCTGGCGATGATTGTGCTTTGGTCAAAGCGCCGGGCAATGTTGAGATAGCGATCAGCACGGACACCTTAGTGGCTGGTACCCATTTCTTAGCTGAGGCGAATCCGGCTTGGGTGGCGCACAAGGCGTTGGCTTCCAATATCAGTGATCTTGCGGCTATGGGAGCAACGCCTGCTTGGGTTTCATTTGCGTTAACTATGCCAGAAGTCGATGAAGAATGGCTTGCTCCCTTCTGTGACTCCTTCTTCAAGCTCGCTGACTACTTTGGTATTCAGTTAATTGGCGGTGATACAACCAAAGGGCCACTGAGTCTGACATTGACTGTACAAGGTTTTGTGCCAGAAGGTCGAGCACTGCGTAGAGATGGCGCTAAAGTGGGCGACTGGATTTACGTAACGGGTAACCTAGGTGATAGCAAAGCCGGCCTAGAAGTATTGCTTGAGCCAGAACAGAACAAAGTCAAACCTTATGCTCTTGAGCTTGAAGAAAGGCACTATATGAGCGTTCCTCGAGTATTGGCTGGTCAAGCGCTAGTGAACCTTGCTTCGTCTGCTATTGATATCTCTGACGGTGTTATTGCTGATTTAAAACATATCCTTAAGCGTTCTCAGGTTGGTGCGAGCATTGATGTGAGTGCGCTGCCAATTTCTCCAGAACTACGCCAGTTCGCATCTGATATTGCTTCGGCTCAACAGTATGCGTTGACCAGTGGTGAAGAGTACGAACTGTGCTTTACTGTGCCGGAAGAAAATAAAGGCTCATTGGAAAGTGCTTTGTCACACACTGGAACAAAAGTCACCTGCATTGGCCAGATAAGACCTGTAGAATATTTTGAATTACACAATAATGGTGAACCACTGAGTTGGAACTTAACTGGTTACGATCACTTTAAGGTTAATTGATGACAAACCCACTTTCTCTTATTTCTCTTAAAAATCCTTGGCATTTCTTAGCAACGGGTTTTGGCAGTGGCTTATCGCCTATTATTCCCGGCACAATGGGCACGCTTGCGTCAATTCCGTTGTACCTATTGTTGGTTCAGCTACCGTTTCCTGCTTACGTTGCCGTGGTGGTGGTAAGCTGCATTATTGGTATTAAGATCTGCCAAGTAACGTCTGATGATATGGGCGTGCATGACCACGGTTCTATCGTTTGGGATGAGTTTGCGGGCTTTTGGATCACCATGAGCTTAGTGCCTATGCTGAATATCCCTGCCGATGACTGGAAATGGCTTCTGACTGGTTTTGTGCTTTTCCGCTTCTTTGACATGGTAAAACCTTGGCCGATTGGTTGGCTAGATGCGCGAATTCACGGCGGCTTGGGTATCATGATTGACGATATTGTAGCGGGTATTATGGCGGCTATTTCGTTGTATGCCGTGGCACATTTCGCAGGTTGGTTAGTGTGAGTTAACTGAAGGGCTAAGGTTTAGTTGGCGATACACCAAACTAATTAGCAGATACTAAAAAGGTTGACCCTAGGGCCAACCTTTTTTGTTTGCGGAGCTTACGAGCTTACGTATTAAAGCTACTTGGCAAGATAGTCAGTGATAGACTTCTCAATGCCTTTCGCGTCCAAACCAAGCTCTTCATGCAGTTCGCCTTGCGTACCTTGAGCAATGAACTTGTCTGGTAGGCCAAGGTTCAATACTGGCATCAGCAGTTTCTCTTGCATCAAGAATTCAATCACACCTGCGCCCGCACCACCTGCAATCGCATTCTCTTCGATAGTTACCAGAACATCGTGGTCAGCAGCAAGTTGTTTGATCAGAGCTTCATCGAGTGGTTTCACAAAGCGCATATCTGCAACCGTCGCATCGATAGCGTCAGCGGTTTGAAGTGCGCTCTCAAGAAAAGTACCGAAGCTTAGAATAGCGACTTTCGAGCCATCTTTTGCTTTTTCGCTTTCGCGAACGATACGACCTTTACCAATCTCAAGCGCGGTAAATTTATTTTGTATCTCAGTACCCATACCATTACCGCGAGGGTAACGAACGGCACTTGGACCTGTATGCTGGTGGCCAGTGTAAAGCATTTGGCGACATTCGTTTTCGTCGCTTGGCGCCATGATCACCATGTTTGGAATACAACGCATAAAGCTTAAGTCGAACGCACCTTGGTGTGTTTGACCATCAGCACCGACAAGACCTGCACGGTCAATAGCGAACATGACCGGTAAGTCCATGATAGCCACATCGTGGATCAGTTGATCGTAGCCACGTTGTAGGAAAGTCGAGTAGATAGCCACAATTGGCTTATCACCGGCAATCGCCATACCGGTTGCTAGCGTCACAGCGTGTTGCTCAGCAATTGCTACATCAAAGTACTGTTCTGGATACTCTTTCGAGAAACGCACCATACCAGAACCTTCACGCATTGCAGGCGTGATCGCCATTAGCTTAGGATCTTGCGCCGCCATATCACACAAGAAATCGCCAAAAATCTTAGAGAAAGTTGGTTTAGAGCTGGTGCTCTTCGGCAGACTTGAATGTGCAGGGTCGAATTTAGGTACGCCGTGATAACCAATTGGATCTTTCTCAGCTGGCTCGTAGCCTTTGCCTTTCTTCGTCATGATATGTAAGAACTGAGGACCTTTAAGATCTCGCATGTTCTTGAGCGTTTTAATCAACTCATTCACATCGTGACCATCGATTGGACCAATGTAGTTGAAACCTAACTCTTCAAACATAGTGCCAGGGACAACCATACCTTTTAGATGTTCTTCTGTACGACGGACCAACTCTTTTATCGGCGGAACGCCTGATAGCACTTTCTTGCCACCCTCACGAATTGACGTGTAAAGACTGCCAGAAAGAACTTGAGCTAGGTGGTTGTTTAGAGCTCCTACATTTTCAGAGATCGACATCTCGTTATCATTAAGGATAACCAACATGTCATTGTGAATATCACCCGCATGGTTCATGGCTTCGAAAGCCATACCTGCGGTAATCGCGCCATCACCAATCACACTCACGACTTTACGATTCTTACCTTCTTTCTTCGCACTGATCGCCATACCAAGTCCGGCGCTGATCGATGTTGAAGAGTGACCAACAGAAAGGGTGTCGTATTCGCTCTCTTGTCGCCATGGGAATGGGTGCAATCCATCTTTTTGACGAATAGTCGACAAGCGGTCGCGACGACCAGTAAGAATTTTGTGCGGGTATGCTTGGTGGCCAACATCCCAAACCAATTGGTCAAAAGGAGTGTTATACACATAGTGCAGAGCCACTGTTAGCTCTACTGTACCTAAGCCTGACGCTAAGTGGCCACTTGACTGGCTCACTGAGTTAAGAAGATAGGTGCGTAATTCATCACAAAGCTGTGTTAGCGTCTCTTTCGGAAGTAGACGCAAATCCTCTGGCTTATCAGCCAAAGCAAGAGTTGGGTACTTTGATATATCAAGAGTCATAGGTAATGCGCGCTTATTGTCTTAGTTCTTGCGCTCGATGACGTATCGGGCGAACTCTTCGAGTGACTGGGTATTGTATGGGATTGCAGCCAAAGCTTGAAGCGCTTCCTGTAGCAGAGTTTGCGCTTTTTCTTGAGCGCCCTCTAAACCTAACAAAGAAGGGTAGGTGCTTTTGTTTAATTCTTGGTCAGAACCCTGTGGCTTACCCAAAGTTTCCGTGTCGCTGGTGATATCCAAAATATCATCTTGAACTTGGAAGGCTAACCCGATGGCATCGGCGTACCTATCTAATTGAGGCATTACTTCTAACGCTTTTTCACCAGCAGCGAGTGCACCTAATCGAATGGCACTCTTCATTAAAGCGCCCGTTTTATTTCGGTGAACTTCTTCTAATTCTTCTAGCGTAACAGCGCGGTTTTCGGCTTCAATATCAAGCGCCTGACCAATACACATACCTTGAGCACCAGAGGCTTCAGCTAAGCGTTGAATCATTCGAACGCGATTGCTTTCCCCATCAGCACTTAACGTGCCTTCCGCAAGTATAGTAAACGCGAGAGTTTGTAGTGCATCGCCCGTTAAAATAGCGGTCGCTTCATCAAATTTGATGTGACAAGTCTGATGACCACGGCGCAGTTCATCGTCATCCATCGCCGGAAGGTCGTCGTGAATCAGAGAGTAGGCATGAATACATTCGATTGCAGAAGCTGGAGTATCGAGCTCTTCAGCCGTGCACCCGAGCATTTCCCCTGTAATGTAGACAAGAAATGGACGCGCACGTTTGCCGCCTAAAAGCAATCCATAACGCATTGCGTTGATAAGATTTTGATTTTGGTGTGGCAGGCGATCAAGCCAAAGGTTCAGTTGCTCGTTATTACGTGCTTGATAAGACAATAAAGTCTCGATCATAGGGGATCTCATACAATTCGTTATTCTGGTTGTGGGTTAAAGTCACTAAGTTCTGCATTTTCATCATTTTGCAGTAGGATGCTAACACGCTGTTCAGCATCGTTTAGTTTGCTTTGACCGGCACGAGCGAGGGAGATGCCTCGTTCGAACTTTTTCAGCGCATCATCTAAAGCTAGATCACCATTTTCTAGTTGATCAACCAAGCCATCAAGCTCTTCGATTGCTGCTTCAAAGCTCATATTTTCAGGTTTCTTAGTAGCCATAATAAATCTGCGTTTGGAAAGATGAACGAACGTTACCCTAGGCCGCTGAGATGGTCAAATGTAACCAAGAAATTTTGCTAGAAAGTTCGTTTTTAAGGGGCTTGAATGCACTTTGCTTGAATAACCTTAGCTTTATCGAGTTTATGCGCTACGTATAAGAGCAAAGTAAGCCAATAGTTGGGATTCAAAAACGAAAAGTGTGATACTTAGGCCAAGAATTTACTAAAAGATCTTATAGTCTTGCCGATACAAAGATTATCGTCGACATAGAGCTACAAAAAAGCATGAGGAGTGCTCAGTGGATTTAGCAACCCTAATAGGTTTGATTGGTGGATTTGCCTTTGTAATTATGGCAATGATCCTAGGTGGAAGCCTCGGGATGTTCTATGACACGACATCCATTTTGATCGTAGTTGGGGGCTCAACCTTTGTTGTTCTAATGAAGTTCACCATGGGACAGTTCTTTGGTGCGACTAAAATCGCAGGCAAAGCTTTTATGTTTAAAGCGGATGAGCCTGAAGATCTTATTGCGAAAGTTGTAGAGATGGCTGATGCGGCTCGTAAAGGTGGTTTTTTAGCACTGGAAGAGATGGAAATTAACAACAGTTTCATGCAAAAGGGCATCGATCTTTTGGTGGATGGCCATGATGGAGATGTAGTTCGTGCTGCACTGCAAAAAGACATCGCATTAACCACAGAGCGTCATGAGCAGGGCGCGAAGGTGTTCTCTGCATTTGGTGATGTAGCACCCGCGATGGGTATGATTGGTACCTTGGTTGGCTTGGTTGCCATGCTTTCTAACATGGATGATCCAAAAGCGATCGGCCCTGCGATGGCGGTGGCACTTTTAACCACCCTATATGGTGCGATTCTTTCGAACATGGTGTTCTTCCCAATTGCCGACAAGCTTGCGCTGCGTCGTGACCAAGAGACACTCAACCGTCGTTTGGTTATGGATGGCGTACTCGCGATTCAAGATGGTCAGAACCCACGAGTAATCGATGGTTACCTGAAGAGCTACCTAAACGAAGGTAAGCGTACGATTGATGGTGAACCTGCGTAAGAGGAGTTGAAGATGGATGAAGAAAATCCATGTAAATGTCCTCCTCCGGGATTGCCTCAATGGATGGGGACATTTGCTGACTTGATGTCACTGCTGATGTGTTTCTTCGTACTGCTGCTCTCATTCTCTGAGATGGACGTACTGAAGTTCAAACAGATCGCTGGCTCGATGAAATTTGCGTTTGGTGTACAAAACCGCTTGGAAGTGAAAGACATTCCTAAAGGCACCAGCATCATTGCACAAGAGTTTCGACCTGGTCGTCCAGAGCCGACACCGATTGATGTGATCATGCAGCAGACGATTGATATTACGCAGCAAACGCTTGAGTTTCATGAAGGTGAATCTGAGCGTGCTGGCGGTACCATGCGTGATCAAGGCAAGATGACCGGAGGCAAGTCGCCAGAGGTTTCGACTCACGACAATCAAAACTCTGAGTCAGACCAACAGCAACAACAAGCTGAAGCTCAATCGCAAGAGATGGAAACCTTGATGGAAAGTATCAAGAAAGCGTTGGAGCGAGAGATCGACCAAGGCGCGATTGAGGTGGAAAACCTTGGCCAGCAGATCGTCATTCGAATTCGTGAGAAGGGTGCATTCCCATCGGGTTCTGCTTTCCTACAGCCTAAGTTCCGACCTTTGGTGAGACAGGTTGCTGAGTTGGTGAAAGATGTTCCGGGTATCGTTCGAATCTCAGGGCACACCGATAATCAACGTCTTGATTCCGAGCTTTATCGATCTAATTGGGACTTGTCATCACAGCGAGCAGTGTCTGTTGCTCAAGAGATGGAAAAGGTGCGTGGTTTCTCTCATCAACGCTTGAGAGTACGCGGCATGGCGGATACCGAGCCAGTCGAGCCGAACGATACTGAATGGCAACGTAGCCTCAACCGCCGCGTTGAAATCAGCATCATGCAGGGCGAGCCGCTTTACAGTGACGAAGTGCCTGTTATTAATGAATAGCCGATACGTGTACACACGGTAACATGCAGATAGCATCGAAAGCCCAACCTTATAATGAGGTTGGGCTTTTTGTTTGCTGGTCTTCAATGGTTCTCTCTGCGGCATTTATGTCGTTTCGAAACCTGCTACTGTTAATAACAAGCGGTTTAATGATGGTGTTACAGCAAGCACTCTTTTCCTTGCTTCACTTTCTCATGTATAATTCGCGCCCTTAGATTTAGATATGATCTATTCTTGCTTCAAGTGCTGTGTAAATTCTCTAATTTACTTGGCGATGAGCGTTTTCAAAATTTTGAACATTAATGTTGTGAAAGTACTATGAAATTTATTGTTAAGCCCCATCCGGAAATTTTTGTAAAAAGTGAATCGGTGCGTAAGCGCTTCACAAGGATTCTAGAGTGCAACATTCGTAACGTTATTCAACGTCGCTGTGAAAGTGTTGCGGTATTCAACCGTCGCGATCATATTGAAGTGACGTCTGAGAGTGACCAGTACTACGCAGAAGTGTTAGAGGCTCTGACTCACACTCCAGGTATTCACCACTCTCTTGAAGTTCAACAGTCTGAATTCAAAGACTTGCACGATATTTACGAGCAAGTACTAGAACGCAGCCGTGCTGACATTGAAGGCAAGACTTTCTCTGTACGTGCTAAGCGTCGTGGTAAGCATGACTTTACCTCTATTGAACTTGAGCGCTACGTAGGCGGCGGTCTAAACCAAGCAGTTGAGTCAGCGAAAGTTCGACTTAAGAACCCTGATGTAACCGTTAAGGTTGAAGTGGCTAACGACAAGCTAAACCAAGTTCTAGCTCGTCACAAAGGCCTCGGTGGCTTCCCTCTTGGTACTCAAGAAGATCTACTGAGCTTGATCTCTGGCGGCTTTGATTCTGGTGTTTCAAGCTACCTGCACATCAAACGCGGCTCTAAGGTTCACTACTGTTTCTTCAACCTTGGTGGCCCAGCGCACGAGATTGGTGTTAAACAAGTGGCTCACTACCTATGGAATAAATACGGCTCATCTGCAAAGGTGAAGTTCATTTCTGTAGACTTTGAACCTGTGGTTGCTGAAATCCTTGAGAACGTAGAAGACGGCCAAATGGGCGTTGTTCTTAAGCGTATGTTCATGCGTGCTGGTGGTATGGTTGCAGACAAGTTCAAGATCGAAGCGTTGGTTACTGGTGAAGCACTAGGTCAGGTATCAAGCCAAACGCTAACTAACCTGCGTCACATCGACAACGTGACAGATACTTTGATTCTTCGTCCGCTTATCAACTGGGATAAAGAAGACATCATCGACCTTTCTCGTATCATCGGTACTGAAGACTTCGCTAAGGTAATGCCTGAGTACTGTGGTGTTATTTCTAAGAAGCCAACAGTGAAAGCGAAGAAAGGCAAACTGGAAGCAGAAGAAGCTAAGTTTAACTTTGAAGTGCTGGATCAAGTGATCGAGAACGCTCGTGTTATGGATATCCGTGACATCGAGAAAGAGAGCCAAGAGCAAGCGCCTGAAGTTGAACAAGTTCAAGCTGTTGCTGAGCACGCTATCGTTCTTGATATCCGTAGCCCAGAAGAAGAAGACGAAAGCCCATTAGAGATCGAGGGTGTTGAAATTAAACACATCCCATTCTTCAAGCTTTCGACTCAGTTTGGCGACCTAGACCAAGCGAAAGAGTACTTGCTGTACTGTGACCGTGGTGTAATGAGCCGTCTACAGGCACTTTACCTACAAGAGCAGGGCTTCCATAACGTTAAGGTTTACCGCCCATAGTGGTGTGTTGACCAAGCGTTAATCATTTTGCAAAGCCGTTTACTGAAAAGTAAGCGGCTTTTTTATTTTCTATTGTGAATGATTTACAGTAGTCAGACAGAGGCGTGAGTTTGGGCGTGCTATCGTCATGCTCAGCTTTGAAATTTTTGATTGATAGAAAGAGTGTGTTCTAAACGGGTTTATAAGTACCGAAGAAGTGTGAGTATCTTGAAGTATTCTGTTACTTTTTAGTGCAACTCAATGGTGCTATTTGTATGTGTTCAGTTGATTATTTGAGTGGGTGTCTGATTCTGTGATTGGCGATGAAAAATAATAAAGATTAATTAGCACAGCTATTGATAAACTTGTTGTTACATTTCTTTGCACATAAAAAAACACCGCCCATAAGGCGGTGTAAACAAATTTGACAGACAGGTCAAAATAAATACAGGAAGTACATGCCTCGTTTCAGTATAAACTGCAACAAAACATTTGGTAGAACTCTACCCAACTCGAAAAGAACGAGTTTGCAAACACAACATCGCAGGAGCTAAGCCAATTGATTCTAGAGAGAATCAAGCCGTTCAGGCTAGCTGCTGCGGGATGAAATATAGAATTTCTCTGGCTGCTAGGCAATGGACAAATTATAATGTTTCAGATAAAAAAAACTAATGCTTATTTAGAGAGTAACTATGTCTCGTCGATTACCCCCATTAAACTCGCTAAGAGTGTTTGAAGCTGCAGCTCGACACTTGAGTTTTACGCGTGCTGCAGAAGAGTTGTTTGTTACTCAAGCGGCAGTCAGTCATCAGATCAAAGCGCTTGAAGAATTCTTATCTTTGAAGCTGTTTCGCCGAAGAAACCGCTCTTTGCTGCTAACTGAAGAAGGTCAAAGCTACTTCTTAGATATCAAAGATATTTTCACATCACTAGCAGAAGCGACAGACAAAGTGCTGGAGCGAAGTGAGAAGGGCGCATTGACCATCAGTTTACCGCCGAGTTTTGCTATTCAATGGTTGGTACCAAGGCTCGCTGACTTTAATCAGCAAGAGCCTGATATTGATGTAAGAATCAAAGCCGTTGATATGGATGAAGGCTCGCTAACCGATGATGTAGACGTCGCTATCTATTATGGCCGAGGTAATTGGTCGGGGCTTAGAGCCGATAAGCTTTACCAAGAATACTTGATCCCTCTTTGCTCACCTTCCGTGCTGCTAGGAGTAAAACCATTAGAATCTCTCAGTGATTTAGCATGTCATACGCTATTGCATGATACTTCTCGAAAGGATTGGAAACAGTTCGCTAAGCAAAATGGTATCGATGGGGTAAACGTTAATCACGGCCCTATCTTCAGTCACTCAACCATGGTGCTGCAGGCAGCGGCTCACGGCCAGGGCATTGCTCTGGGTAACAACGTGTTGGCGCAGCCTGAAATCGAAGCGGGTCGTTTGATTGCGCCTTTTGATGAAGTGTTGGTGAGTAAGAACGCCTTCTATGTGGTTTGTCATGAGAAACAAGCCGACATGGGTCGTATTGCTACCTTCCGCGACTGGATGCTAGCGAAAGCGCAAAGTGAACAAGAGGACTTACTTGATGAATAACCTCATCATTGATGGTGAAGACAACCCAATAACCTTTATCTTTGCACATGGTGCTGGCGCAGGTATGGATCATGAGTTCATGCAGTCGGTAGCAAAAGGGTTGGCGTTTAAAGGGATACGAGTGATTCGTTTTAATTTCCCTTACATGATCAAACGTGCTGAAGATGGTAAGCGTCGTCCACCTGATCGAGCCCCTAAACTGCTCGAAGCTTACCAAGATATTATCGGACAGGTAGATGCCGATAAGCTTGTGATTGGCGGTAAGTCGATGGGAGGACGTATGGCGAGCCATTTGTCTGAAGTTGATAAGGTGGCTGCAATGGCCTGTTTAGGCTTTCCTTTCCATCCGCCAGGCAAACCAGAGAAATACAAAGGTGAGCACTTGGCTGAGTTAGCAAAGCCGTGTCTTATTCTGCAGGGTGAACGTGATACCTTTGGTAAGCGAGAAGAGTTTGCTGATTTCGACCTGTCGGATTCGATTCGTGTTGAGTTTATTCCTGATGGCGATCACAGCTTTAAGCCTCGTAAGAGCTCTGGCTACACCGAACAGCAGAACATAGCGTTAACCGTTGAGAAACTATCGGCGTTTATCAAAGAGGTGCTTAATGAGAAGTAAGTATTTACTCACTTTTGCAGGTATCTCTGGCGCAATAGCCGTAATGCTAGGTGCCTTCGCCGCTCACGGGTTAAAAGCTGTCTTGCCAGAGTATCTGCTAGGCGTGTTTGAGACAGGTGTTCAGTACCAGTTTATCCATACACTAGCAATATTGGCGTGTGGTGCTCTGCTACAGATGAAACTTGGTGCTAAATCACAAAAATATTTTTTCATTGCGGCAATTTGCTTTATCATCGGCATCCTTTGTTTTAGTGGCAGCCTTTATGGCTTAGCACTGACAGGAATAAAATGGTTTGGCCCTATAACACCGTTTGGTGGTCTACTATTTATCATTGGTTGGGGAGTCTTCTCCTTCGCTGCTTTGAATATAAAAGAGGTAACTCAGTGAAACACGTACTACTTTATTGTCGCTCTGGTTTTGAAAAAGAATGTGCTGGCGAAATTCAAGACAAGGCAACACAACTGGAAGTGTTTGGTTTTCCTCGCTTAAAGAACAATACAGGCTTTGTATTGTTTGAATGTTATCAAGCAGGCGAAGCCGATAAACTGGTAAAAGAGATCGACTTCCAATCGTTGATCTTTGCTCGTCAAATGATCGCGGTAGCGGTTGAAATCAAAGATCTGCCGACTGATGATCGTATTTCTCCAATTCTTGAGGCGCTTTCTGAGAAAGAAGGTTTCCCACGTTGTGGCGATATCCGTATTGAAACACCAGACACTAATGAAGCGAAAGAGCTTTTGAAGTTCTGCCGTAAGTTTACTGTTCCGATGCGTCAAGCGATGCGTGGTAAAGGCCTGATGACAGCGAAAGATAACGCTAAGAAGCCTGTGCTTCATTTATGCTTTATCGCTCCGGGTCACTGTTTTGTCGGTTACTCCTACCCAACGAACAACTCACAGTTCTTTATGGGTATCCCTCGTCTGAAATTCCCATCAGATGCGCCAAGCCGTTCTACATTGAAGCTAGAAGAAGCATTCCACGTATTCATCCCTCGTGATGAGTGGGATGAGCGTCTGGCTCCAGGCATGTGGGGTGTTGATTTAGGAGCGTGCCCAGGTGGTTGGACTTACCAATTGGTTAAGCGCTCGATGTTCGTTCACTGTGTTGATAACGGCATGATGGCAGATAGCCTAATGGAAACGGGTCAAATTAAGCACCACATGGTGGATGGCTTTAAGTTTGAACCAGACCGTAAGAACGTAACTTGGATTATCTGTGACATGGTTGAGAAGCCAGCTCGTGTTGCACACCTTATGGGTGAGTGGATCATTAAAGGCTGGGCGAAAGAAGCACTGTTCAACCTTAAGCTGCCTATGAAAGGCCGTTACGATGAAGTACTGCAAGATATCGAGAACCTAAAAGTGTTCCTTATTGAGAACAAAGTGAAGTTCAAGATGCAGGCTAAGCACCTTTACCACGATCGCGAAGAGATCACGGTTCATATTCAGGCGCTTTCAAACATCTCACCGCACTAATACGCGGTTAATGAACATAAAAAAACGCTCCTTGTTAGGAGCGTTTTTTTGTATCAATATTATCGAGTCACAGCGACTTAAGCGTTTGCTTCGTAACGAATATCTTGCAGGTTGAACCCTAAATCAATATCGGTTTTGAGTGCCGATACTTGCTTACATACACGAGCGGATTCGATGTGTTCGTCGAACTTCTTACGATATTTTTTCGGCAGATCTTCTGCTTGATAGGCCGCTTCGATATCTGGGTAAGTGGTCAATATCTCTTTGGCTGCTTTTGGCCCGATACCTGGGATGCCCGGTACTTGGCTTGAGCTTACGCCCGTTAATCCCCAGTAATCCGCCAGTTGTTCAGGTTTAACGCCAAACTCAGCTTCGATAAAGGGTTTATCTAACCAGCGGTGCTGGAAGTAATCTCGGATCTGAAGCGTTGGTGACAACAGTTGGCAGTAGCCCTTATCCGTCGAGACGATGGTGACGGTTTCTCCGTGGTCAGCCACTTTCTTTGCCAGTGTTGCGACGAGATCATCCGCTTCATCGCCATCAGACAGCAGTGAATCAATGCCTAACTCCCACCAAGCTTGTTGAATAGCATCAAGGCCTTTCATCAATGGTTCTGGCATGGGTTTACGATTCTGCTTATAAGCAGGAAGCACATCTGCGCGCCAGCCACGGTCTTGTAAATGGTGATCAAATACCGCGATGATGTGGGTGGGCTTTGATTCATTCAGAATCTTATTGAGAGTGCGAATTGTGGTGGTAATGGTTCTTGCTATATCGGTTGGATCCGGCTGAACAGAGTGCACGCGTCGGATGAGGTTTAAGGCATCGATAATAACAAGATGGATAGACATAAGTTTCCACTAAATAGGCAATAAAAAAGGGGCTGCTAGCCCCTTATAGTAACGTATCACTTGGTGAGTTGAAACGTTGGTAACGTAAACGTCATAAGCTGATTAACGTTATGCCTACCAATTGGTTATCACTCACTTAGCTACTCGTTAATGAGTGTGCCTATTCGCTCGGTGCGATTTTATAGCAAGGCACGTAATCAGAGCCGCCAGGTAACTTCATTCGATGTTGCTCAACAAAGTCATTCAGCAGTTGGTCCATCTTGGTCATTAGCTCTTTGTCGCCATCAATTAGGAATGGGCCGTGCTTCTCGATCTCCAGAATACCCTCTGCTTTGACGTTACCAGCCACAATGCCTGAGAACGCTTTACGTAAATTAGCGGCTAGGCTTTCTGTTTTTTGGTCCATATGAAGATCAAGCGCCGCCATAGATTCGTGTGTTGGGTCGAATGGCAGTTGGAACTCAGGCTCAATATGCAGTGACCAGTTGTAGCTGTAGGCATCACCGGTCTCTTTACGGTGAGAACGCACATCTGGCATCGCTTGTTTCATGATTTTCGCAGCGCGTGCTGGGTCATCAATCACGATCTCGTAATGTTTCTGAGCATCAGGCCCTAGAGTTTCCCCAATGAACTTATCGATTGAGCGGAAGTAAGCCTCACTCTCTTTCGAGCCCGTTAACACAATCGGCATTGGCTGTTCGGCGTTATTCGGGTGCATCATGATCCCTAAGATGTACAGCAGCTCTTCGGCCGTGCCGGGGCCGCCTGGGAAAATGATGATGCCATGTGCCATACGAACAAACGCCTCAAGACGCTTCTCAATATCTGGCATGATCACCAGTTCGTTGACGATTGGGTTTGGTGGCTCAGCCGCAATGATCGAAGGCTCGGTAAGCCCAAGATAACGATGATCGGTGTAACGCTGCTTCGCGTGACCAATGGCAGCCCCTTTCATTGGGCCTTCCATTGCACCCGGTCCACAACCGGTACAGATATTCAGTTCACGGAGGCCGAGCTCATTACCGACTTCACGAGTGTATTGGTATTCGCTGGCATTAATAGAGTGACCACCCCAACATACAATCAGGTTAGGCTCGATGCCTGGCGTCAACGCACCTGCATTTCTCAAGATACCAAACACAAGGTTAGTAATGTGAGTGGCATTAGTCAGGTTGAGCCTTTGGTTATCGGCTAAGTGCATGTTGACGTAAACAATGTCACGCAGCACTGAAAATAGGTGCTCTTGAATACCCTTGATGATTTCACCATCGACAAAGGCATGCTCTGGTGGGTTGCTTAGTTCGAGCTTAATACCACGCTCACGGCGAACGACTTCGACATCGAACGACAGATATTTGTCGAGCAACTCTTTGGAGTTGTCGGTATGGCTACCCGAGTTCAGGACCGCTAACGTACAGTTGCGATACAGTTGGTACAGATCACTAGACGCGGTTTTCTTAAGACGCTCAACCTCAAGTTGAGAGAGTAAATCCATGCTACCGGCAGGGCTGATATGAGTGATCATAGTGCCTCCTTGTTGAAAAGAGCAGGGGACGTTGAAGTGACCCTCTGGCTCGAGAGTGAGAAGCAAACGTTGAAAGTGTTTGGTTAAAGGTAGGAGAGAGTTAACCAGACGAAACGGATACGACAGCGTTGCTTGCCAATAATGCTTGTTAAGCGAATGTTAATCATTAGCTTAGCAAACATTGAGGGAAATGGTATGTGATAAGTATTTGAAAAAATGAAATAAATTAAATCTAGGGCTGGCCTAGTGCCAAACAAGTTGGTTGTTACCGCGTTGTTTTGCTTTATTTAGCGTTGTATTGAGTCGCTCTAACACTTCTTCCGGTGTATCTGACTCTTTAAACTGAGTACTTGCCGCGCATAAAGTAATCGTGATTTGTTGGTCACGGAACTTAAAGGGTAAGCGGCTTACTTGAGTTTGAATGTTTTGAATCACTTGGTGACAATATTCATCGGTTTGCTCTGGCAATAGTAAGACAAATTCTTCACCTGAAAAACGCGCCACAGTATCGGTCGTGCCTGCTTCTTTGGTGATGGTTCTTGCGATGATCTTAAGCGCTTTATCGCCGGCGGTATAACCAAAGCTATCGTTAATGGCTTTGAAGTTGTCGATGTCCAGAAGTACTACGCGCAGTGAGTGTTGTGCGCGGATCCAGCGGCGATACTCAAGCTCTAAGCGATCAGTAAAGGCAGTGCGATTGTAAACCTTGGTTAGAGGATCAAGCAGCATACGCTGAGCCTGATCTTCCAAGCGCTTACGGTAATCTTGCGTCACTTCATAGAGTGAATCTAACTGAGTCTTTCCGTAACTCATTCTCTCTATCAGAGCTTGTTCTTTTTGCTCTGCGTGGTTCAGCCTTTCCGAAAGAGAGGCGATTTCACTGAGTAGCGGATTAATCGACAGCTTTAAACTATCAATATCTTTCGCTTTATCTACCGAGCTTTGGCTTCTAGTGACTAGTTCATTTAACTCAGAGTTTAGACCTTGTCGGTGCTCAAAGTAGCTCTGGCTCTGGTCGGCATTTTGGTCTGCCGTTTTGATGCTGGACGCTAAAGAAGAATTAAGCTGATCGATGAATTGTTCAGACTTCTTACGTTCTAGGTTGGTGCCTTCAATAACCAGTTTGAGGATCTGAAGTGTTAGCTCAAGTAGGTTTTGTGTGGAAACACCAAGCAGCAGCTTCGCTCGAATATCGGTAAGCAGATCACCCGATTCACCCTCGAAGTCGAGTTCAGTGATCAGATGTTGTAGTTCGTTTGATAGGTCGGAAAGGAGCTCTTGTTCCGGAGAGTGCGCAGCGTCAGCAAAATGGGTGCGTGAGTTATTCGCCATAATCTTTATGGCACGCTCATAAATACCGAGAAGTTTCATGGCGTGGTCGACTTTCTGACTGCCATTGCATTCGGAGAAGCTAAGTAAGTTTCGTAGGTCGCGTTTGAGCTGTGCTGGAAGGCCAGTTATGCGCTGCAGCGTTTCCCCACTGTGCTTAATGCTATCGTCCAGATACCCGTTCTGTTTATCCATAGCCAACGTTTTCTGCTTAAGCATCCTTTCTAATACTGCCAGTTTTGGGATCATTGAGCTAATGTCTTTTTGCTTTTCTAGCTCTTCCCTAAGGGCAATGAGGTTTTCATCTAAATGGCTGTTACTACCAACACATGCATCACTTAAAGACGTGACGATACGCTTTAGAACTTTCTGTTCTCTAATAAACTTGAACGAGGTGTCTCTTTGCGTCAAACGGACCTGCTCCAACTGAGATTTCAGCTGGTGGAGTTGCGCCTGAATGTCTTTTTCAAGAATGCCCATAGATGTATTTATTAGCGCCGCGTAGACCGATCTCGATCATTTTGATGAAATTCCGTTACATCGATAATAACAAAACTAAAAATAAGGTCACGACTTGCTGCTCTTAACCGCTCGCAAATCAGTCATCTTTTAGCATTTTTTTGATGTTGTCCTCATTCTGGTACGAGGATTGTATTTTTATTAACCCTTGATTAATCGCATGTTTACACGCTTCTCTTATGTTACCAGTTGCAAGGCTCGCTGCTGGTGCATTATCGATAGCTTTTAGATAGACCCATTGGCTACTGCGCTCTTTGAGACTGATCTCACGGGCGAGATTGGTCGACATCAACAATACGTCGAGCAGCTCTTGATCGTTAATTGCGGTGTAAGCGCGTGGCAAGAATGGGTAGTCAGCGATGCCCATACGGACCGTTCGGTTGATGTTTCGCTCTGTTTCGAAGTCATTCACCCAAGACTGAATCTTTCTGAACATGTCCTCAGGCGACAAATCACGGTCCGCGTTTGGCTCGATATAAAGCAGGTTCGCATCCGAGAAGTGGTAGACACGAGCTGGGCCTTCAAGCTTAGATTTTAGGAATTCACCGAAAGCGTCTTCCAGTTCTAGACCGGCTTTGTAACCGTTCTGCGTGTACATATTGCGTAAGAACGGTAAATCAATCATCACGAAGCGTAAGCGGTCGTTGAGTGGCTCATGAATCAATTCGCCAAGTTGCCACTGTTCGAAGGTCTGGCTGGTTTGTTCCAGCGAGTTAGAGAGCTTCGCATTGAGCATTCTTAAGTTCGGAAGCTTTGAACGTGAGTGCGTAAATAGGTCGGTGCGCAGTGAGTCCACTTCTTTGGCTAAGGTTTGAATGAGATAGCCACGGCGCAGAACAAAGAAGAACAAGACAATGCTGAACAGGAATAGGGCGAACGATATTTTTTGGAACTTACGATGCTCCAGTTTGTATTGCTCTAGCTCTTGCGCTTGGCCTGCGTAGTGCAGGGTTTGTTCGGCAAATTCTTTCTGTTGACGGAACGCGTCTTCGCCAACACGGTTGAGTTTTTGCTGCTCTAGAGAGACAAGGCTGTTGTATTGCTTGAGGTTTGCCAATGCTTGCTGTGGACGACCTGCCTGTTCATAACCCAAAGAAAGTAAGTAGTACGAGCGTTGTGAAAGGCGCATGTTCTCTATCTGGCGTGAGATCTCAAGTGCACGTGTCGCATGCTTTATCACGTCTTCGCTTTCTTGTAGGTGATACGCTAACCCTGCAGCACGGCCTTCCAGCTTTGGAATGTCGGTATATTCCAGCATCTCAAGGGCACGGGTTAGGTACTGTTCTGCTAGAGGGTAGTTATAAAGGCGTAAGTAGGTCGCCGATAGACTTAGTCGGATATCAATGACTTGGTGGATATCTCGGTCAGTGCTTTCGTGATCAAGAACGTTGAAGAAGTGTACCAAGGCAAGGTTATATTTCCCTTGATAGAAGTACACATCCCCCATTTTCTTAAGCACTTGTGCTAAGACAGGCGAGTTTTCAAAGTTGTCATAGAAATCAGCGGCTTGAGATAGGTGTTCTAACGCTTTATCCAACACTTGGCGCTCAAAGAAAAGCTGCGCAAGTAGGCGGTTGACCTTGGCCAAACGTGAACTTAGATTGCCCTCTACTGATTTCCAGTAGCCATACAACAACTCGGATAACGCGTGGTTGTACTCTTTGTGAGTCAGATAAAACTCGCCGACGGAGATATGGTAGTCGATGGTGACTTTTTCAGAGTAACGCTGATCGAGATAGGTTTTGGCTTCTTGATAGAACTTTTCGGCTTCATCGATCTTGTTGTCGTAAGAGGCGATGTCGGCTTTCAACATGATCAAGCGATAGGTAATGCCTTCCGTTAAGCGTAAGGTTTTATTCACCGACTCTAGATTTGTTTCAATGTTAGTGAGCTCTGATTTTGCTTTGGCTGATTTTCTATCACTCAGCCAAAGTAAGCGAACTTTTAGGATCTGAAGATCTATTTTTAGGTAATCAAGCTTATAGGTTTGCGCTAGCTCGGAGGCTTTGTCGATGTGCTGAATCGCAATACGCATATTGCCAAGGTTGTATTCCGCTTTGGCTAAGATCTTATACGCATCGATACTGCTGTTTGGTGTTCGAATCGAGGAGTCTGTCTCTTCGCGAGAAATAGCTGAAGGGCTTTTCTCGCGTTGATCAGAAAGGACACGCAGCGTTAGGTAGCTGTTGGCCATTTGTTTTGCTTGGCTCGGCTCGATCTCAACCAAATTATTGGCTTCATTGAGTAGCGCCGACGAATAAACCGACGCATTGACCGATGTGCTTAAGCTTAAAATAAATAGACTAACAACGTATAACCAACGCATTTCAATGTCCCTTTAAAGATTTGGTAGGTTCAAATAAGTGTGGGTGGTTCTCGCCTGATTATTGGCGAGCCATACGCTTATTGTGGCTTGGTCTATCTTGCTCTGTTGAACGGTATGGGTTGATATCCAGACCACCACGACGTGTGTAACGTGCGAACACAGTTAGCTTCGAAGGTGCACAGTATTTCATGATGTCAGTGAAGATACGCTCAACACATTGTTCGTGGAATTCATTGTGCTCACGGAAAGAAACTAAATAGCGTAGCAGAGCTTCACGGTCAATTTGCTTACCAGAATATGCGATCTCAACGCTGCCCCAATCCGGTTGATTGGTGATCAAACAGTTCGACTTCAATAGGTGGCTGTGCAGTGTTTCTTCAACGTCTTGTTCGCCAGCAGCGCCTTCAAGCAGCGACGCTTCAAAGTCGTAGCTAGTGATTTGGATGTCTTGGTTGTCGATACAGTCACCTTCCATCGTCACGATAGGTTGGTTAGTGTAGTCGGTTACTGAGTTTACATTCACAATCACCGTTTCGCCTGCACATGCCGACAAATCTTGGGTCAGGCGCTCGGTTACTTGATCCCAGTTTTCAAATTGAGTCTGGTTGTAGCTGTTCAGGTACAGCTTGAAAGATTTTGATTCAATTAAATTTGGGCTGGTTGCTGGGATGAAAACTTCACCGACAGCCACTTGTGGTAGACCATTGGTGTTTAGCCACGAAAGCTCGTACATCGTCCAAATATCATGACCAACAAAAGGCAGCTCGCCGTTTAGCGCAAGATCATCGCGATTAAGGCTACGAGGCACTGGTTGCAATAAACTTGCATCGTATTGGTTAGAGTACTCAGTTTTTTGGCCAAGGGTTAAACCCGCTAGCTCTTTTGCGTCAGAATATTTGCTCATACTTTCGTTTCAAATTCGATTAGAATGGGGGCGATTTTACTGAATCCCCCTTACCCTGTCATTAAGTCATCGCTTAATCGGCGCGGAAAGGGCTCGGATTCTATTTATTATTTTGTGTTTAGGAGATTTTCATGACTCAACGTGCTCAAGACGCACTACTTTCTTTTAGTCAGCGATACGTTGACGCGTGGCAGCAGAAACACCAAAGCTTACCTCGTAATGAGGAGTTGGTGGACATCGTATCGCCATGCGTAGAAGAAAAGAGTGGCGATGCCGTGTTGTGGAAGCACTATCCACGTGAGCAATTCGCGGATTTCACCAACGTTGAAACCGGTATTGAGTTGACTCTGCATGAAGACATCAAAACTTTCTACGGCGCACAATTCAGCGCAGATATGAACGCAACTTTCGATGGTAACGAATTGACTCTGTTACAGATTTGGAGTGATGAAGACTTCGAATGCCTACAAGAAAACATTTTGGGTCACCTAGTAACTCAGCGTCGCTTGAAGCTAAAACCAACGGTTTTCATTGCCGCGACCGATGCTGAGCTGGATGTTATCTCTATCTGTAACCTAACGGGTAACGTGATTTTGGAGCGCTTAGGTACCAAAAATCGTGATGTGCTCGCCGAGACATTGGCAGAATTTTTAGAAAAGCTACAACCAGCGGTATAAATAGATGTACGTACTAGAACTTCAATTTGAGTGTTTTGATAACACAACGGTAAGCGCTGTCGACAAGGCGGTTAATGGCTTAATGGATGCACTTCGTTATAACGGACAAGTGTTAGGTCGTGAGTTCCCAATCGTGATGGGCGATGGGGAATTCTATGTTCGCGTTGTGTGCCCGGAGCAAGATAGCTTGCACCCGCGGAATCACTCAGACTTTGTGAAAGTGTGTTTTGATCGCTTGTCTAACGCGAGCCTACTAGCGCCTAAAATGCGTTTGCTCGGTCGAGATCTGAACTCAGAAGAAGTGGCAGAAGATGAAACACCAAGCTGGCAGGTGTTATACACGACATTCGTGCACACCTGTTCACCGCTGCGTAGTGGCGATAGCTTGCTACCAATCCCTTTGTATCGCAATCCACCTACCTTCAATGGCGACCATAAAGCCGTGTTGAAATGGCAGACCGAATGGCAAGCCTGTGATGAAGTACAAATGGGTGGTGGTTGTCGCGCGGAACATGCAACGCTAACCGAGATCAGTGACACGAAGAGTGTGCTGTTTAAACGCGGTTGGGGTCTAAGAGGGCGCATTGAGTATCTGACTAAGGTTCCAACCTACTACTACTTATACCGTGTCGGTGGGATCAGCCTGAAAGATGAAAAAGAGCGCAAATGCCCGCAATGTGGTGGTGAATGGCTGCTAGATGCGCCTATCCACGATATTTTCTATTTCAAGTGTGATGACTGCCGATTGGTGTCAAACATCTCTTGGGATCACCTGAAGTAATCGACTTTGTTTCGCTTAAATCTGAGATGCTTTACTTTCTAGCAAATCTTTATCATTAAAAAAGGGGCTGACGTTATGTCAGCCCCTTCGGGTATCTATACAGTGCTGTCGTTTAGTTGATTACCAACCTTTAACGACGCCACCTTGGAAGATGTCAGAAGCTGCGTTGTACACTTCTTCAGTTTGGTAAGCTTTAACGAAGTTTTGTACGTTTTCAGCGTTTAGGTTGTCTTCACGAGAAACGATTAGGTTTACGTAAGGAGAATCTTTGTCTTCAACGAATACGCCATCTTTTTGTGGAGTCAGGTTGATAGAGCTCGCGTAAGTTGTGTTGATGATAGATAGAGCAACATCATCAAGAGAACGTGGCAGTTGAGCTGCGTCTAGTTCAACAATCGTTAGGTTCTTAGGGTTACCCACGATGTCGCGAACTGTAGCTAGAAGACCTGCGCCTTCACGAAGTTCAAGAAGACCTTGTTGCTCAAGAAGAAGTAGAGAGCGACCTAGGTTTGTAGGGTCGTTTGGTACAGCAATACGAGCACCGTCTTGGATTTCGTCTACAGATTTCACTTCTTTAGAGTAACCCGCAATTGGGTAAACAAACGTGTTACCAGCGATAGTTAGCTTGTAGCCACGGTCAGCCACTTGCTGATCTAGGTACGGTGCGTGTTGGAATGCGTTGATGTCGATAGAACCATCATCTAGAGCTGCGTTTGGTGTTACGTAATCCGTGAAAGTAACCAGTTCAACGTCTAGGCCGTATTTCTCTTTCGCTACTTTAGCTGCCACTTCAGCAACTTGCGCTTCTGCACCTGCCATTACGCCAACTTTTACTTTAGAAGTATCCACTTCTTTATCGCCACAACCTGCTAGAACTAGCGCTGAAGCTGCTGCTGCGATAGTTAGTAAACCTTTAAGGTTAAATTTCATAATAATCTCCTTTTAATAAATCTATTTAATTAGGTTCAGACGACTCTAATCTTTATGTGTGAGTCTTTATCTGTGGTCAACGCGGCGAACTAATGAATCACCGATTGATTGAATAATTTGTACCAGCACAATCAACATCACTACTGTCACAGCCATGATGGTCACATCGTAGCGGTGGAATCCGTAACGAATCGCGACATCACCTAGGCCACCACCGCCTACAGTACCGGCCATTGCTGAGTAGCTCACCAGAGTCACTAGCGTAATCGTTACTGAGTTGATGATAGTCGGTAGTGCTTCTGGAAGCAGAACCTTATTGATGATTTGTGTTGGTGTTGCGCCCATTGATTGGGCCGCTTCCACTAGACCTGTTGGTACTTCAAGTAGTGCACTTTCGATAAGTCGAGCCACGAATGGGATAGCGCCAATCGTCAGTGGAACAATCGCTGCTGTTGTACCGATGAAGGTACCAATCAGCATCTTAGTCAGTGGAATAATCGCAACCATCAAAACTAAGAAAGGTACTGAACGACCCACGTTCACAATCGCACCTAGAATCTTGTTTACTTTGGTGTTCTCTAACAGGCCACCTTTTTTAGTCGTATGCAGAATCACGCCTAGTGGGATACCGACCGCGAAGCCAACAATGCCTGCAACAGCAACCATGTAAAGCGTTTCGCCTGTTGCGCCTAATAGAAGGTTACCGTTAAGGCTGATCCAGTCAGCAATCTCGTTGAAACTAAAGGACATAACCAAGCACCTCTACTTTTACATTGTTGTCGCGTAGGAATTGGATAGCAGCATTATCATCTGCTTCATTACCGAACAGTTCAGCGACCATCATGCCGAACTTCACGCCACCGGCGTAATCAAGGTCAGAACTTAAGATGCTGACATCGATATTGAATTTACGTGCGATTTGCGTCATTAGCGGAGCATCAACCGTTGCACCAGTAAACTCAAGACGCACCAGCGGGTAGCTGCTGTTTACGCGAGTCTCTTGCAAACGTGCTTGGTAATCTTCAGGGATCGTCAGATCCAACGTTGAGCGAATAAACTGATGCGCTAGCTCTGTCTTCGGATGAGCAAAGATGTCACCGACTGTACCTTTCTCTACCAATTCACCGCCGCCAATGATCGCCACTTCGTGACAAATGCTTTTAACCACATCCATCTCGTGTGTAATAAGCAGGATAGTGATGTTCAGCTTGCGGTTGATTTCACGCAGCAGCTCAAGGATAGATTGAGTTGTTGCTGGATCCAATGCGCTGGTGGCTTCATCACATAGCAGTACTTTCGGGTCAGAGGCCAGTGCGCGAGCAATCGCCACACGCTGCTTTTGACCACCACTTAGGTTTGCCGGGTAGGTGTCACGCTTATCAGCAAGGCCAACCAGTTCAAGTAACTCGCTGACTTTCGCTTCAATAATCGCTTTATCTTTACCAGCAAGTTCTAGAGGCAGTGCTACATTGTTAAATACAGTACGAGAAGACAGCAGGTTGAAGTGCTGGAATATCATGCCGATGTTACGGCGCGCTTCGCTAAGCTCTGATTTGCTGAGTTTTGTTAGGTCGATACCATCAACAATCACTTCACCCGAAGTCGGGGCTTCCAACATATTTACACAGCGGATTAGGGTACTTTTGCCTGCACCTGAAGAGCCGATGACTCCAAAGATTTGACCTTGAGGAATGTGGAGGTTGATATCAATTAAGGCATTGATTTCTTTAGTGCCTTGATAAAAAACCTTATTGACTTGATTCACTTTAATCATAGAGAAACCCGTGCAGGTAGAACAGAATAATATGTCGATAGCTCGCTCGATTTACAGACGATGCTATGGTGTTCTATGATCTAAGTCAATAGATATTTTTACGTCTAGACGGCTAAACGTCGATTGTATGGCTAAGCTAGAAACAAATCGTTAACGAACGCAAAACTAAATAGATAGTGATGAAGCAAATAAAGCGTGTAATAATTAATGATTAATAGAGAGTTGATAGAGAACAAAATTTTGTCTAAACCTGCTGTTTTTTTAGATCGTGATGGAGTGATTAACGTTGATCACGGCTACGTACATGATGAGCATGACTTTGAATACATCGATGGTGTGTTTGAAGCGGCGAAAGCGTTTAAAGATATGGGTTATTTATTGGTGCTAGTGACCAACCAATCTGGTATTGCTCGCGGCATGTTTAGTGAAGACCGTTTTCTTTCTTTAACGCAGTGGATGGATTGGAACTTTGTTGATAATGGTGTCGAGCTCGATGGCATTTATTACTGTCCTCACCACGCTGAGCACGGTATTGGTGACTACAAGCAAGATTGTGAATGTCGTAAGCCAAAGCCAGGCATGTTCATTTCTGCTCGTGACTTTCTGAAGATTGATATGGCTAACTCGGTCATGATCGGCGATAAAGCGGAAGACATGATGGCTGCAGAAGCAGCAGGTGTTGGTACTAAAGTCTTGGTAAGAACGGGTAAACCCATCACTGAAAAAGGTGAAGCGTTGGCTAGCGTGGTACTTGATAGCATTAAAGACGTACCCGCTTTCTTAAAAGGCTAAACGTTTTATTTATCACTAAGGTATGGACCTATCATTAGGCACTTACATTAGGTTTGTTCGAACCTGTGAATAGGCTAAGTGTCGTTGACTATATAAAGATGAGGAACGAAGTATGAAAGCTATGTTGGTAGCATCTCTATGTACAGTAGCATTGGTTGGGTGCTCTAAATCAGCAGCCCCTGAGACTGATAGCGCAACATCGAATGATCAATTCGCGACTTATCAATGTGAGTCTGACGTCTCGTTTGATGTGTCTTACCTTGATAATGAAAAAGCGGTACTACGCTTGCCTGATAATGAATACCGCCTGACTCAAGTTCCAGCGGGCTCAGGAACCAAATACATCTTAGATGATGGCACTTCAGAGACGATTAACAGCATCACTTTGCGCACGAAAGGTGACAATGCGCGTCTAGAACTTGGTCGCGTAGTCTATCGAAATTGCCAAAAGTAAGTCATAGTAAGAACTGCTAGTATTTACAAACAGTTAAGTGAGGGAATCTACCCTCACTTTTTCTTCTCTTCCCTTTAACGTTAGACTTTTTATGAGCAAAAAACTCACTATTCTTGATATTGCAAAGCTGTCCGGTGTTGGTAAGTCAACCGTATCACGCGTTCTGACCAATGATCCAAAAGTGAAACCTGAAACCCGTGAAAGGGTGGAAAGAGTAATTCAAGAATCTGGGTACACGCCTTCAAAATCTGCGCAATCGATGCGCGGTGGCAGTCAAAAAGTCATCGGCGTAATCATTTCTCGTCTGGACTCTCCTTCTGAAAACAAAGCGGTAAGTACGATGCTGGCCGAGTTGTATCGAGCGGATTACGATGTCGTGATCATGGAAAGCCAACTTGATAGAGATAAAGCCAATGAGCACCTGCAAGTTCTAAAGCGTCGTAACGTTGATGGCATTATTGTATTTGGTTTTACTGACTGCGATATTCCGGCAATCGAAGCTTGGGAACACAAAGCGGTGGTGATTGCTCTGGATACCGAGAACGTGACGTCGATTAACTATGATAACCAACAGGTGATCAATAGTGCGTTGGTGCATTTATCGGATCAAGGGATCTCTGACGTTGGCTTTATCGGGGTTGATCCTAGTGATAAATCAACCGGTGAACTGCGTCTTAAGGCTTATCTCGATTGGTGTGAAAACACAGGTTCAGTGGCAAACTATCGTACTGGTCAACTTCATCACGAAAGTGCTTATCAGCTGGTGGATGAGGTGTTAACTCCCGCGACTCAAGCGATCGTTTGTGCCAGTGATACGCTGGCTCTTGGTGTAATCAAGCGTCTGCAAGAACTACAACGTGAAGATGTGGTCGTCACTGGCGTTGGTGGTAATGATCTTCTCTCTTTCTTATTCCCACGAGTATTTAGCATTGATCCTGGTTACCAATCTGCAGGTAAGTTGGCTGCTAATCTATTGATCTCTCAGCTTTTAGGCAATTCAGAGATCTCTCATCATACGCAATCTCCTATTCTATAATCCACTCAATTAAGCGAAATTGAACGGCTTAGATTAAAATTAGAGTGTGATCTCTTTCAATTAATGGGATTGTTCCCATTTTAATTTATCATTCATACGGGCATTATAATAACCGTAATTGGGAATGTTCCCATAAATCTAAGTCTGAGTGATTATAGCTTGCATGGTTTAGATGAGTAATTGAATGAAACCAGGGTGGGGTAGTATGAGTAAGATAGCGAAGCAAGACGTTGCGCGTCTTATCGAGTTAGTCGGTGGTAAAGAAAACATTGCGAGTGTCAGCCACTGTCTGACTCGACTGCGTTTTGTATTGAACGATACAGAGCAGGCCAACAAAGCTGAACTCGAAAAACTGAAGCTAGTAAAAGGCTGTTTTACTAATGCAGGCCAATTCCAAGTTGTGATTGGCACTGAAGTTGATGAAGTGTACGCACTTCTGATTGAACAGACAGGTAAAGAGGCATCATCAAAAGATGAGGCGAAGCTGGCTGCTCGTCAAAACATGAACTTCCTTGAGCGTGGTATCTCCCATTTAGCCGAAATTTTCGTACCACTGCTGCCTGCCATCATTACAGGTGGTTTGATTCTTGGTTTCCGTAATGTGATTGGCGACATTCGCATGTTCGACGGCAAAACCCTCGTTGAAATCAGTCAATTCTGGGCAACCGTTCACTCTTTCTTATGGTTGATCGGCGAAGCTATTTTCTTCTTCCTACCGGTTGGCGTGTGTTGGGCTACGGTTAAGAAGCTTGGCGGAACCCCTATTTTGGGTATCACGCTCGGTGTGACCTTAGTTTCACCACAACTCATGAACGCATACATGATAGGTAAATCGGTACCTGAGGTATGGGATTTTGGGCTGTTCGTGATTGAGAAGGTCGGTTATCAGGCTCAGGTGATCCCAGCGATGTTAGCGGGTGTGGCTTTGGCGTTCATTGAAACCAATCTTAAGCGTATCGTCCCTGCTTACTTGTACCTAGTGGTTGTGCCATTTGTATCGATTATTTTGTCTGTGATTTTAGCGCACGCTTTCATTGGCCCATTCGGTCGTATGTTAGGCGATGGTGTGGCATTCGCGGCTAAAGCTGCAATGACAGGTGATTTTGCGATTCTTGGTTCAGTGGTTTTTGGTTTCCTATACGCACCTTTGGTTATCACGGGTATTCACCACACCACCAACGCGGTGGATCTGCAACTGATGCAAGACTTAGGCGGGACACCAATTTGGCCTTTGATTGCACTATCAAACATTGCACAAGCTTCAGCGGTTGTTGGCATCATTATCTTAAGTAAACGCGAAGGTGAACGAGACATCTCGGTTCCAGCTGCAATCTCTGCCTACTTAGGTGTGACGGAGCCTGCGATGTACGGCATCAACCTTAAATACAAATTCCCAATGCTGAGCGCAATGATCGGCAGTGCTGCAGCGGCTGCAATCTGTGGTAGTGCAGGTGTGATGGCGAATGGTATCGGTGTTGGTGGCTTGCCGGGTATCTTATCGATTCAACCGCAATATTGGTCTGTTTACTTAATTGCGATGCTGGTGGCGATTGTACTACCCGTCACGTTAACACTGTTCTTCTATAAACGAGCACAGATGAAAGGCGAGCTAGAAAACGCGAACGCGTAATGCATTAAATAAGCGATGACTCCAAAGTGAGCCATCGCTTTTTCTCTTAGTTATAGCTTTTTCTTTTAGTTATAACGGCTATTCGACCATGATTTGCATGGTGGTTTTTATTTTATATTTTCTGGTAAGTGAGTGTTAGAGATGGCGATGACTGAGCATGATGAAAGTTGGTGGAAAACCGCAACCATCTATCAAATCTACCCAAAGAGCTTTTGTGACAGTGGCAGTAAAGGTACTGGCGACATCAAAGGGATCATTTCGAAACTGGATTACCTCAAACATTTGAGTGTCGATGCGATTTGGCTAACCCCGGTTTACGCATCTCCTATGATCGATAATGGTTACGATATCTCAGACTACTACGCGATTAATCCTCAATTCGGCACCATGGAAGACTTCGACTTATTGCTGTCTGAAGCGCACCAACGTGGTATCCGTATCGTGATGGATATCGTGGTAAACCACACCTCGACAGAGCATGCATGGTTTCAATCTGCTTTGGGCGACAAAAACAGCTCTTACCGCGATTACTATATTTGGAAAGATCCCGTAGATGGTCAAGCACCAACTAACTGGCAGTCTAAGTTCGGTGGTAATGCGTGGGAACTAGATGAGGCGACTGGGCAATACTTCCTACACTTATTCGCCAAAGAACAGGCTGACCTCAACTGGGAGAACCCGGTTGTACGTGAAGAAGTGAAAGACGTTATCAGCTTTTGGGCAGAAAAGGGCGTTGATGGTTTCCGCTTGGATGTGATCAACCTGATTTCGAAGCAGCAAGACTTTCCTAATGATGATATCGGTGATGGCCGTCGTTTCTATACCGATGGTCCACGTGTACACGAATACCTGAAAGAGATCAGCGAAGCCGTATTTCAGAAGTACGGCAGCGTGACCGTAGGCGAGATGTCTTCAACCACGTTGGAACACTGCCAGCAATACTCAAACGTTGATAACAGTGAGCTATCGATGGTGTTTAACTTCCACCACCTTAAGGTCGATTACACCAATGGTGAGAAGTGGACCAATGCGCCGTTTGATTTCTTACAGCTCAAATCGATCTTTAACCACTGGCAAACGGGATTGAATGGCAAAGGGTGGGGCGCACTATTCTGGTGTAACCACGACCAACCAAGAGTGGTGAGTCGCTTAGGTAACGATCAGCAATATCGCGTTGAATCAGCCAAGATGCTCGCCGCTTCTGTCCACATGATGCAGGGCACACCTTATATCTATCAAGGTGAAGAGATTGGCATGACTAACCCTAGCTATACTGAAATTAGCCAGTATCGTGATGTTGAGAGTACCAATATGTACGACATCATGGTGAACCGTGATGGTGTGGCTCATGAAGATATGATGGCGATTTTGGCGCAGAAGTCTCGTGATAACTCTCGTACACCAATGCAATGGAACAGTGAGCCTTACGCAGGGTTCTCACAAGCTCAGCCATGGCTTGATGTAGCGAATAATTACCCTGGGATTAACGCTGAGCAAGCACTGGAAGACAAAGACTCTGTTTTCTATTTCTATAAGAGTTTGATTGAGTTACGTAAACAAGTGCCAGTGATTACAGATGGCAGCTATCAAGATCTATTGCCTGATCACTCATCCATTTTTGCATATGCACGTGAGAACGAAGGGCAAACCTTGCTGTGTATTAACAACTATTATGGTGAAGAGGCGGAGTGCGTTTTACCGGAACGTTTTGATATGACTAAGGCGAAGAGTCTGTTGTCTAACTATCAACAAGCGAACACTTCAGTTGCATTACATCATCAAGTCTTACGTCCTTACGAGACTCGTATTCTCTTGATTGAAGGTTAACCTTGTTTCATTTTAAGAAGCTTGATTCTTATTCCCCTTAAAGGATTGGGCTTCTACAAAGGCTTTGGAGTGCTCCCCAAAGCCTTTTTTGTTTTAGTGATGGCTGGAATATCGTGCCTCGAGTCTACTTGCGAGAAGTTTGAGCATCGAGTGCCAGCAACGACAGAGCAGGTAATGAACTCTAAGACGCGTAATTCACCGAGTAGCGAGTTGGTTTGTGGTTCATTGCCAATACGATGTTCAATACTGCGGTGCCTAATACAGAAACGGCAATCACCCAAGGTGACACGAAGAAGAACGATGCAAACAGAATACATGCATCAATACCCATTTGTGTTTTACCTACCGAGATACCGTAGCGGTCTTGGATAAACAAGCACAGTACGTTGAAGCCACCCAGACTTGAGCGGTGACGGAATAGGATTAGCATACCTAAGCCCATTAATAAGCCGCCGGCAACAGCACAATAGATCTCGTTATGAACTTCTAGCGAGATAACTAAGTATAAATGATCGGCAAACACAGATACTAAAGCACCAGAAATCGCACTGCTAATAGCAAAGCTACGGCCGAATCGTTTCCATGCTAATAAATAGAATGGACAATTGGCAACAAAGTACAAAATACCAAAGGTTACAGGCAAGAATTGACTCAAAAGCAGAGCCAAGCCAGTAGTGCCCCCGGTAAGCAGGTTCGCTGACTGTAAAAAGAAGACGCCTAACGCCACTAAAAACGTGCCAGTGAGAATCGCTACCCAATCTTCTTTACGTGAGTGTTTTTCCATCGTTTTTATAATTACCTAACCAATAAAGGCGTGCATAGTAGAGAAAAACCTTAGCTTTCGGTAGCTTGAGGGGCAAAATTAAGGTAAACCTATGTAATCTGCGTTTTACAGGGTGTAAAGCGTAAAATTGACAGTAAGCGCCATCTTTGGTTGGATAAGCCAAATAACCATGATGAATCTTATTTGTGATTATGAAAAAACTGCATGATAAAATTGCAATTAGCTCTTTATGACCTAGATCAAATTATGTAGAATGCGTCACATCAAAACGGTGACGGAAACGTTTGCTTTCGGTCGTTGTGTGGTTTTTTTGAAACTTTCAGTACAATCTGAGTCAGGAGATACAGATGCTTAAGCGTGACATGAACATTGCTGATTACGATGCGGATCTATTCGCAGCTATCCAAGAAGAAACTCTTCGTCAGGAAGAGCATATCGAACTTATCGCTTCAGAAAACTACACAAGCCCACGTGTAATGGAAGCTCAAGGTTCTCAGCTAACAAACAAATACGCTGAAGGCTACCCAGGCAAGCGTTACTACGGTGGTTGTGAGTACGTAGACAAAGTTGAAACTCTAGCAATTGAACGTGCATGTGAACTATTTGGTGCAGAGTACGCAAACGTACAGCCTCACTCAGGTTCTCAAGCAAATAACGCTGTATACATGGCACTACTAAATGCAGGCGATACGGTTCTAGGTATGAGCCTAGCACACGGTGGTCACCTAACTCACGGTTCTCCAGTAAACTTCTCTGGTAAGCTTTACAACATCATCCCTTACGGTATCGATGAAGCGGGTCAAATCGATTACGAAGAGATGGAAAAGCTGGCTATCGAGAACAAGCCTAAGATGATCATCGGTGGTTTCTCTGCTTACTCTCAAATCTGTGATTGGAAGCGCATGCGTGAAATCGCTGACAAAGTAGGTGCTTACCTGTTCGTAGATATGGCTCACGTAGCAGGTCTAATCGCTGCAGGCGTTTACCCGAACCCAGTGCCACACGCTCACGTAGTAACTACAACGACGCACAAAACGCTTGCGGGTCCTCGTGGTGGTCTAATCCTTTCTAACGAAGGCGAAGATCTTTACAAGAAGCTGAACTCAGCAGTATTCCCAGGCGGCCAAGGTGGTCCTCTAATGCACGTTATCGCTGGTAAAGCAGTAGCGTTCAAAGAAGCTCTAGAGCCAGAGTTCAAAGAATACCAAGCACGCGTTGTTGCTAACGCAAAAGCAATGGTTGCTGAATTCCTAGCTCGTGGTTACAACATCGTTTCAGGTTCTACAGAGAACCACCTGTTCCTAGTTGACCTAATCAACAAAGACATCACAGGTAAAGAAGCAGATGCAGCACTAGGTGCAGCAAACATCACTGTAAACAAGAACTCAGTACCAAACGACCCACGTAGCCCATTCGTTACTTCAGGTATCCGTATCGGTTCTCCTTCTATCACTCGTCGCGGTTTCTCAGAAGCAGACGCGAAAGAGCTAGCAGGTTGGATCTGTGACATCCTAGATAACATGGGTGATGAGTCTGTTATCGAAGCGACTAAAGCAAAAGTACTAGAGATCTGTAAGCGTCTACCTGTTTACGCTTAATTTTTCTGGCTCAAATAGCTTAATTTCTGTGTCAAAGGTGCTCATTTACATTCGTAAACTCCGCGCCTTTTCCTTGAACTAAAGCTATTTGATTGAAAAATACGATTTGAAAGGCTCCTGTTGGGAGCTTTTTTTGTTTTTTTTGGGTATTACGTTGTCGAGCATGCTCACTTACATTCGTAAGCTCCGCGTGCTCTCCTAGAATTTCAAACAACTACTTTGAAAAATATTGATACTAGAGGCTCCTTAATAGGGGCCTTTTTTGTACTTGGAAGTTTTAAAATTGTTGTCGAGCATGCTCACTTACACCCGTAATCTCTGCGTGCTCTCTTAGAATTTCAAACAACTACTTTGAAAAGCAATGATACTAGAGGCTTCTTTAAAGGAGCTATTTTTTGTATCTGGTGGCTGGTGGATTTGGGATTAAGAGTAAAGAAAAGCGGGTATTAAAAAGGGTTAATGCTTTCACATTAACCCTTTGGTATTTGGTAGTGTCGATTCTACTTTTTGATGCTAAGTAGGGTGCCTGACTTACACTTGAAAGAGTAGTAGTGGCGGCTTTCACTGAACTTACCTAGGCCTTCGCCATCACAGTAGTCGATGTTGATGTCACGCATCACTTCTAATGTGTCTTCGCTGTTCAAAGCGAATTTAGAGCCATCAGAACAGACGATACGAACTCGTTCATCATGGCTTACAGAGTAAATATCGACTTCAGTATTACACAGCTCAAAAGAGGCTTCGCGAAAGTTGTCTTGCTGAGTATTTGAAGCGCAACCTGCGGTGAGTGCGGCTGCGATAACGGCTAAAAGTCCGAGTCTTTTCATTGTTAATCCTTCACTATCATCAAGTTGAGTGATGAGTTTTATATGCTAGTTTAGGTAGCCTATACAACAATACGCTTTGGTTCAAGGCGCGTTCGTTGACTCTAAGATATAAAAGTATAGGTGCATACAGATAATTTATAATGGGTTTGCTGCGTGTTTCCTTATTACGTATCACCAACAAAAAAAGACCAACACAGAGGTTGGTCTTTAAATAGGAAGATTTTTTAAACGACTATCGAAACTGTTTAGCTTCTGGAAGATACTCAAAACCAGCAGACGCGAGCTTAGCGATTAAGGCTGCTTTGTCGATTTCGTAGAAGTTGACCACTCGATCTAAATCACCGCCGAAGTCGTCACGAAGCTTCATGTTGACGATGCTCATCAACATCACTGGATCCATTTTTTCAAAGTTAGCGAGGTTCATATTAGTCCTCGAAATCTGAAATCAGTAAGTTAGCAGCGGCAAAGGCTGCACGTTCACGAGCTTCTTTAGGAAGAGACTCATCGGCAGCAAGGTCATTCAATGTTTTTACTGCGCAGGTGATCGCTTTAGGGATATAGCCTTGGTCGCCACTGCCAATTTGAGAATACAGTTCACGAACCAAATCACAACAATCGTATACTTTCATTTTTATACCTAACCAAATGATAACTGATCTCAATATACACATAGAGATAAGCAAAAACAAAGTGGATCTGATCAAGTTCAGAGTTAGTTTGTCCTTGCTCAATATCTCACTTGGTTAGCTCGCTGCTTAGGCCGTTCTTTACGGCTTCGTTTGGTACTTGCCGATTAGCCAGAGACTTGTTGTTCAAGTTGATAGGTGACTTCATCAGCAAGATTGAGCTGTTTCGCGAGCTCTTTCAGGTACGCCTTTTCCATGAAATTCTGTTCGTCGGCCACAATCAAAGAGGCTAAGTAGATCTCACTCGCCTGTTGAGGTGACGTTGCCAGTTGAGCGATTTCGCTTGGGTCGAGTGGCTTATGCAGTTCTTCAGAGACCAATTTAGTCAGTTGATAATCAGCGCCCATATTCTCGACGGCTTGCTCTATCTTAGCCATCTCTTCTTCATCAACATGGCCATCAGCTTTAGACGCGGCAATCATCGATCGTAGAATCAGCACGCTGTGGTTTGCATCATTTTCATCAAACTGAGCCTGTTCGGCGTTAGGTGTCTGGCCTTGTTTGGATTGGTAGTCGTTGTAGACTTTATAAGCCAAAGCGCCCAGTGCTGCTGCGCCGCCAATCCCAGCCGCTTTCTTACCCATTTTCTTAGTCTTCTTAGAGCCCATTAACGCACCTAACAGTCCTCCGCCAACTGCGCCTGCACCGAAGGCTCCGAGTGTACTTTTACTGCTACTCTTGCTATTGCTGCCTTGAGAAAGGCCACTTAAACTTGAAGACCCTTGTGAAAGTTTCTGAGTACCTTGTTTTACGAGATCTGATTTAAGTGCTTGGTTCAGTAAGCTTTTGATATCCATCGATACCTCCAATGGTGAGCATGTCCAAAAAGTTGATGACACCAATATACGGATTTAAAGATGAACAGGGGATTAACTTACGTTATTTACTCTACTGATAAATAGAAGGGAGTTTGAAGCGAAATGACAGGCACAAAAAAGGCCACCTAACGGCAGCCTTTCAATGTTTATCTAGTCAGTAATCGGATTACTAAGCTAGTTTAGCCTTAAGGTGCTCGATAACCGTGTCCATTGCGATAGCTTCTTTATCACCAGTACGACGGTTTTTGTATTCGAAGTTACCTTCGTCCATGCTGCGATCGCCGATAACGATAGTGTGAGGGATACCCACAAGCTCGATATCTTTAAACATAACACCAGGGCGCTCTTTACGGTCATCGAATAAAACTTCGATACCCATAGCTGTTAATTCAGCGTATAGCTTCTCAGCTGCTTCTTTAACGCGCTCAGATTTGTGCATGTTCATTGGTACGATAGCAACTTGGAACGGCGCTAGTGCGTCTGGCCAAGTGATACCGAATTTATCGTGGTTTTGCTCGATAGCAGATGCAACAACACGTGAAACACCGATACCGTAACAACCCATCTCTAGGATTACGCTCTTACCATCAGGACCAAGCACGTTACAGTTCATTGCTTTAGAGTAAGTATTACCCAGTTGGAAGATGTGACCCACTTCGATACCACGCTTAAGCTGGATAGTACCTTTACCACATGGGCTAAGGTCACCTTCAACTACGTTACGTAGGTCTTCAACTTGAGCAAGCTCAACGTCACGACCCCAGTTAATTCCGAAGTAGTGCTTACCGTCTACGTTTGCACCAGCGCCGAAGTCACTCATTACAGCAACTGAGCGGTCAACGATGAATGGTAGCTCTAGGCCAACAGGGCCAAGTGAACCAGGACCAGCGCCAACAAGTGCACGGATTTCTTCTTCAGAAGCCATCTCTAATGGAGAAGCAACCTGTGGAAGGTTTTCTGCTTTCACTTCGTTAAGCTCGTGGTCACCACGGATGATTAGAGCAATGATATCTGCTTCTACTTCATCAGATGCTTTAACGAATAGAGTCTTAACTGTCTTCTCGATTGCTAGACCGTGTTGCTCTACCAATTCTGCGATAGTTTTCGCATTTGGTGTATCAACCAGTTCCATCTCTTGAGTTGGTGCTGCTGCATCTTCAGTAGGAGCAAGTGCTTCTGCTTTTTCGATGTTTGCTGCGTAATCTGACTCAGTTGAGAATGCGATTAGGTCTTCGCCGCTTTCAGCAAGAACGTGGAACTCTTGAGAGCCGCTGCCGCCGATTGCGCCAGAGTCTGCCAATACTGGACGGTATTCAAGGCCCATACGGTCGAATGCTTTACAGTAAGCATCGTGCATCGCTTGGTAAGACTTTTCTAAGCCTTCTTTGTCGATATCAAAGCTGTACGCATCCATCATAGAGAATTCACGTGCACGCATTACGCCAAAACGAGGGCGGCGCTCATCACGGAATTTAGTCTGGATTTGGTACAGATTTAGAGGTAGCTGTTTGTAAGAGCTGATCTCGTTACGTACTAGACTCGTTACCACTTCTTCAGCTGTTGGGCTAAGAACAAATGGACGAGAGTGACGGTCTGTGAAACGAAGTAGCTCAGGCCCCATCTTTTCAGAACGGCCAGTCTCTTCCCAAAGCTCAAACGGTTGAACTACGGGCATCAAGATTTCAACGGCACCTGCATTATCGATCTCTTGGCGAACGATATTTTCGACTTTACGCAGTACACGTAGACCAGTAGGTAGCCAAGTATATAAACCTGAAGCTAGCTTACGGATCATACCTGCACGTAGCATCAGCTGGTGGCTGATAACTTCTGCGTCGTTTGGAGTCTCTTTCAGAGTAGAAAGAAGGTAGTTACTGGTACGCATTCTATGGTATCCGTTTCATCATTGATAAAAGAAAACTTGCTGTCGTTCGTAACCACAGCAAATCTGATATAGCCGCATATAATATCAGCCTATTTGGGATCTCAAAAGCGTTCAATGTCAGTTACATTGATGAAAAGCGTTTCAACCACGAATTTCACGTTAAGATTGAACAAATTTACCGCATATTCCTTGTTGTCAGGCTTACCTTTCTTATAGGCAGGGCGAGGATCTTGGCCTAATACTTCTTTGATCACCTGAATGATATGGCGCGCTTGTGGATGGCTTGCGAGCTTACTTTGCGCTTGCTGCGAAAAGTTAACGTCGAGCACTTCTGGTTCGTCGGCGGCGAACCCTCCCAATGCATCCGGAATCGAATCTGAGTAGGGGATATAAGGCTTGATGTCGATGATCGGTGTACCGTCTACTAAGTCGACGCTGCCGAGATCCAACCAAGTCTGTCCTTTCTCTTGAGACACACCTTTTAGTTCAACCGCAGACATGCCAATTCCATTTGGTCTGAATGTGGCACGTGACGCGAATACACCAATACGTTCATTCCCGCCAAGGCGAGGTGGCCTCACAGTTGGTTTCCAGCCTGCTTCAAGGTTCTTGTCGAACAGAAATAGTAACCAAACATGGCTAAATTGCTCTATATCACGAACAGACTCAAGGCAGTTTGCTGCATCAACCAACCTGACTCTTGAGGTGGATGTGGGTACCAACCTGGGCTGCCTTGGCACAGCGAACTTCTCTTTATAAGGAGACTCAATAAAGCCAACAGGTTCAATGGTGTACATAGTTGGGTGTTCTCTGATTACGATTAAGACGGAAAAATATCATAAAATCGCTTGTTTTTCTTTTGATAATAATTATCATTTGCAATGTTATAACATATCAAAATTAGTTATTTAAGGGAAATACAATGAAACCGAATATCCATCCAGATTACCGTCCCGTGGTTTTTCATGACACCAGTGTCGATGAGTACTTCTTAATCGGCTCAACGCTAAAAACAGACCGTACTATCGAATGGGAAGACGGCAATACTTATCCTTACTTCACGATTGAGGTGTCGTCAAAGTCGCATCCTTTCTATACGGGTAAACAACGAGTGCTACATAAAGAGGGACGTGTTGCGAACTTCACTCGTCGTTTTGGTCAATTAGGTAAGGGAGCGAAATAGAATGAAAGTTGTGAAATCACTTAAAAGTGCGAAAAGTCGCCATCCTGATTGCCAGATAGTAAAGCGCAGAGGTCGTCATTATGTTATCTGCAAAACCAATCCGAGATTCAAAGCGGTTCAGAAATAGTCAGTCAAATTGATGTGACGCGAGTGTAAAAACGAGGGGAAAGTCAAACTTCATTCATTTGTCTGTTTTTCTTTTCCCTCGAGAAGAACCTGACAGAATATTGCGTATTAACTTAGAGTATGGCGTGTTTTATTTTCAAGTAAATCAATGGCTTATATTATCAGTTATATTTGTAGTGAATGTGTATTTGTGAATTATAAATCTAGATTTTGTATTTAATGTAGATTTATTTGCTAATTAATTGTTCAAATAGAGTTAAAAATCGTCGTTTGTTACACATTTTGTAACATTTTGAATTTCTAATTGATAATTTTGTCGCGTACCCTTCGCTGGCAATTTGAACATTTTTGTCACAATTGCATAGGAATCACTACAAGGAGGGAACTGATGAGTTCATCAGCTTCAATAAAAAACAACTCGCCAAAGAAACCTATTTTTACCCGTTTTCTCGATGGTGTTGAATATTTGGGGAACCTATTACCCCACCCGATCACTCTTTTCGCAATCTTCTGTGTCGCTATTCTAGTTACTTCAGGTATAGCTGGATATTTTGATGTGTCTGTTATGGACCCTCGTCCAGAAGGTGCTCCAGGTCGTGCTGCTGACGGCATGATCTACGTTGTAAGCTTACTTAATGCTGAAGGCTTACAGCTCATTGTTACTAATCTAGTGACAAACTTTGTTGGCTTTGCGCCATTAGGTACCGTGCTTGTTGCAATGCTAGGTGTAGCGATTGCTGAGCACTCAGGTTTATTATCTGCGGCGATGCGTGGCATGGTAATGGGCGCATCTAAGCGCATGGTTACGGTAACCGTAGTTTTCGCAGGTATTATCTCTAACACGGCTTCAGAGCTTGGCTATGTAGTACTTATCCCGCTTGCAGCAATGCTTTTCCACTCTTTGGGTCGTCACCCATTAGCAGGTCTAGCGGCAGCATTTGCTGGTGTATCTGGTGGTTACTCTGCAAACCTTCTAATCGGTACGGTTGACCCACTGCTTTCTGGTATCACAGAAACAGCAGCACAAATGATCGACCCGACTTACAGCGTTGGTCCTGAATCAAACTGGTACTTCATGTTTGTTTCTACTTTCTTCATCGCGATTACAGGTGCATTTGTAACTGAGAAGATTGTTGAACCAAAACTGGGTAAATACAATGACGAAGAAGCGTCTGAAGATTTATCAAATGATTCAATGGGCAAGCTAACAGATGTTGAGAAGAAAGGCCTTAAGCTTGCGGGTATCGCAGTGCTAGCGGTTTCAGCGCTTCTTGCTTGGACGATTGTTCCAGCTGATGGTGTTCTACGTTCAGCAGCAGGTACGGTTTCAGGTTCTCCATTCCTGAAAAGTATCGTAGCGTTCATCTTCGTATTCTTCGCAGTTCCTGGTTTTGTTTACGGTAAAGTTACCGGCACAATGAAAACAGACCGTGATGTAATCAATGCAATGTCTAAGTCTATGTCTTCAATGGGCATGTACATCGTACTTGTGTTCTTCGCTGCTCAGTTTGTTGCTTTCTTCAAGTGGACTAACTTCGGTCAAGTATTCGCAGTTGCAGGTGCTACTTTCCTACAGGATATCGGCCTAACGGGTCCAATGTTGTTCTTCGCATTCATCCTAATGTGTGGCTTCATTAACCTTATGATCGGTTCGGCTTCTGCTCAGTGGGCAGTAACAGCGCCAATCTTCGTTCCAATGCTAATGTTAGTAGGTTACGCACCTGAAACGATTCAAGCGGCTTACCGTATCGGTGATTCAACAACCAACATCATTACGCCAATGATGAGCTACTTTGGTCTTATCCTAGCTGTAGCGACGCGTTACATGAAGAACCTAGGTATCGGTACTCTGATTGCAACTATGCTTCCATACTCAATCGTATTCTTGGTTGGTTGGAGCTTAATGTTCTACGTTTGGGTATTCGTATTTGGCCTACCAGTAGGTCCAGGTGCTGCAACGTACTACACGCCTTAGTTGTAGAGTAGGGGAAACCTTCTTCTAATTGATATTAAAAAAACCTGCATTGTTTGCAGGTTTTTTGATTTTTTATGGAGAGATAGAACTAGGTTAAGCTCGGATGAGCCAGCTAGCGTTTGGCTAGAATTCTATCTAAGTGGTTGGCAAACTCACGACGGTCGGTTTGAGAAAGGGCACTTGGTCCACCCGTTTGGATGCCACTTGAGCGCATGGTATCCATAAAGTCACGAATGTTCAGACGCGCTTTAATGGTCTCTTTGGTGTAAAGCTCACCACGAGAGCTGAGTGCTTGCCCACCTTTAGTGATCACTTCGTCAGCCAGAGGGATATCGGATGTAATCACAAGATCGCCGGGTTCAGTGCGCTTTACGATTTCATCATCAGCAATATCAAACCCGCTTGGCACTTGAATTGAGTGAATGTTATTGCGTTTAGGAACGGGAACCAGGTGGTTTGCCACAAAGGTACATTCAACCCCTGTGCGCTCAGCTGCGCGTACGATTGTTTCTCGGATAACCTTTGGACAAGCGTCCGCATCAACCCATATCTTCATAGTGTTCTATTTCTCTGTTAGCTTATTTATCGGTCAACTTATTGCTCAGTTGCCTTATTGATCAGTTAGTTTAGCTTCAAGCATGGCAACGCGAGCAGTGAGTTCAAGGATTTGCTTTTCCAGTTGGCTAACACGATCAAGTGCTGGCTCTTCTTGTGTCGCGACTTCAACTTTAGGAACACGATTTGCGCTTTTCCAGCTCTTGATGGTCGTGATTAAAGCGGGCATCGGAACGGATGTGCTCATACGAGCCTTAACTAAAGCAACTGTCGGCTCTTTCCCTTGCGCTTGCAGTCCTTCAAGCACTGATTTCAACTCTTCAGAAACATCTTTTGTCAGCATGTTGATCTCCATTTTTAGTCTTTAGTCATTTTACTCGCTCTGGTGAATGATAGCGAATCATAAAACCGCCCATGGCTTGTGAGAGATCTCTTACAAAGGTTGTGAGATAACACGAATACATCGCTAGAGAGATTGATGTGCACATGGTTAAGGTGTTGAATTTTAATTGTTTTATATAATTAACAACTTTCTTGAATTCAAAATGTGATGCAAATCTATTGTCCGAAATCCTAAATCGCGTAAATTAAACCTTGTCGGAAGGATTCTGACACGGAACAGGAAAACACCAAGGATTTGGTTATCTTCAGGATGAAGATTTGGTTACTTAGGATTGAGTGATCAAGCATGGAGCGTAAGGACATTGTAGGGATACAGTCAGTTAACAGGAAGTTAGCTGCAACGGAATGACAATGGACACCTTTAGGATTAAAGGGTTGGATTAGCATCAGGACGATGTAAAGGACACCGCTCACGGAACAAGTGATGTGCGCTAACTAGGATTGTTAGCTTTCAGGATGATTGGACACCGCTAGGACGGCGAAGTAAAGGAAAGAGCTGAAGGATTACAGCCACTATTATGGATGATGCATGGAGCATTAATTAGTAGCCGGACTGCTGCGAGTAAGACCCTAGCCCTGACACTTCGGTGTCGGGGCTTTTCTTTTCCTAAGGCTTTTTCTCTATCTAGGGGCTCTCTTTAATTCAGGAGCTTTTATCTAAGCACGCGACATCTGCTTTTCTGCTAATGGTCAACACAAGGAGTGTTTTATGACGATAGCAACCTCAAGAACGCTGTTGGTACCTTATACCGAGCAGTTAGAACATGACTTTATCAAGTTGAATTGCTGCCCCATCAATCGTGCTGAAATGAACGGGCCGCATTCTATTGCCTCTGCAAAACACCTATTTCAAGAAATACTGAACGACAACGTTGGTTTTTGCCGAGCCATTATCCACAACCAAACCCGCGAATACCTCGGGCATTTGTTTGTTTCGTCTGAAGAAGGGAAGCATGAACTGGGATTTATTCTGGACAAGGAGTTTTGGAATCAAGGCCTTGCTAGTGAAGTGCTAAAACCTTTCTTTAGTTTGGTTTGTTTTGAAGAACACCTAACGAATGTTGTCGCGACCGTTAATGTTGGTCATAACCCATCAATTAAGTTACTTGAAAAGTTAGGCTTTGCATTTAAAGAGACCAAACAAGATCAGTTTGGCCCTTATCATGAATATAGTTATACCGCGTATTGCGACGTTACATTCTATGAGGCTGTAGCTCAAACCGCATAGAACGGAAGCCCACCATGGTCAGTTTCCCTTGGTACAGGTCATCACCTAACGCTGAAAACTCAAATTGATACACGGTGTGCCAGCGCCAAATGGTGGTGAGCTCATGGCGCATCTTAAGTTTATGACCACTAAAGGCAACACTTAATAGCTGTAAGTCGAGCTCTTTACATTTTCTCGCAATGGCAGCTTTCGCAAGCTCGGATTGCCTGCGCTGCTGCCAAAAGAAAAAGCAAAAGAAGCACAGCATCAAAATAGCCAATAAGTTATCTATCATTTAATCCATACTTCCTTTTATCTCTATTCCAATTGTCATTACAGCGTATTTCAACGAGCTATAGAGCAAACCAGTTCTTGGGTTAGTCGTCAGTCCGTTATTGAGACTTAGCCGCTTGTTGTAACTCAATCAATGCGTTGGCAAGCTCAGGTGATGGGTTCGAATTCAACAAGGGTAAAAATACCATTCTTAGTGTCGGAATCATCACTAAATCTGCAAATAACTGATTGAACAGGTTTTGATTGCCTGTTTGTGCGAGACGCAGCAAGAATTGCTCAGCAATCGCAGGGTCTTGTAGCGCATGCCAGCTGCGGCCCGCTAAACCAATCAACACTTCTTGGTGGCTCAAGCGTGGACTAGCGAGAACTTGGTTAATGATGTTATTCGCGATCCCTTGTTCTGCACCGGAAAGGGCACGAATCAAAGCTGAAAGTAAGAACAAATCAGGCTCTTTGCTTGCGATCTCATTCTCCGCAAGCTCTTGTAAGCGTTGCGCGAGTTTGTCATTGATTTGTGTATGCTCAAGCGCACCTAGCGTCGCGTATAGCGGTTCTGATGGCAGCTTATTGATGGCTTTACGAATCGCAACACCGTTTTGTTGGTTACCTAGGCGAGCACACATATCAGTGATGCCTTGTAGTCCAACCGTTTTCCAGTTATCCCAGCCTAGCTCGCCAGTGAAGTAATGCTGAGCGTGCTCGTAATATTGGCTCGTCGCGAGGTCTAAACCTGCTCTTACTTGGCTATGAAATACAGCCATTTTGTCTTCAGAAGGTTTGAAGGTATAAGGGTTGTTTGACAGCTTTTGTTGTTGCTCTTCGCTGATATCGCCGTTCAAACGCGTGCCCATTGCTTCGATAACAAACTTAAGAAAATTACCCACATCGCCTTGATGCAGTAGGCCTCTTTCGTCTAGCTTGAATTTTAGAAACCAAATCCATGGCTGTTTGTGTTCGTTCCAGTAGCTAATGGCTAAGTGAGCTTGTTTCTGAAGTGGAAACGGGTATGGCTGTTTCCCCTGCTCAACATCAGAGAATAGGGTGTTGTCGATTTTCTGGATACGACGACCTAGGTCGTAGATGTCGTATTGGCAACCGCTATTCTTTAGCAACTGAGTGAGCGTGTGAATGGTTTCCATAGTAATAAAGCTCCTAACTTTCTTTCCTAAATAGATGGTACTCTATGCCCCAATTTCAAGGTCACTAGATAAATAACTTGGTGAAAAATGACAGCAGCCACAAAGTTACCTCTTTTACTTCAACAATTAGAACAACAAATGCGCCAATGTTCTCTATGGGGGGCTCTTCCGCCTTCGGATCAAGCTCTGGCGAGCGTTGAACCTTTTGCGATTGACTCGCTACAGCCAGAAGAGTGGTTGCAGTGGATCTTCATCGTTAAGATCAATGCAATGATGGATGCACAAATGAGCCTACCTAAAGGCTTTGCTATTCATCCTTATTTTTGTGAAGTGTGGAAAAATGAGGCAGATAAAGCTGAACTGCTAGTGACGATTCTAAGCATTGATGAGGTATGCGCGTAATGTTAGAGATCATTTATCAAGATGAGTACTTTGTCGCGGTGAATAAGCCAGCCGGCATGCTAGTACACCGCTCATGGCTCGATAAACACGAGACTCAATTTGTTATGCAGACACTACGAGATCAAATTGGTCAGCATGTATTTCCATTGCATCGCTTAGACAGACCGACATCTGGTGTGTTGGTGTTTGCGTTGTCGAGCGAGGTTGCTTCACAGGTGATGCCGATGTTCGCTAACCATGAGATGCAAAAAACCTATCATGCGATTGTTCGTGGTTGGATAGAAGAGGGCGACACGCTCGATTATGCACTCAAGGTCGAGTTGGATAAGATCGCAGACAAGTTTGCAAAAGAAGACAAAGAACCACAAGAAGCCGTCACCGTTTACGAGCCGTTAGCGAAAGTCGAAGTGCCGTATTCAACAGGCCGTTTTCCTACCAGTCGTTATTGCTTAGTTGAGATGATGCCTAAGACAGGACGTAAACATCAGCTGCGTCGTCACATGGCTCATCTAAGACATCCAATCGTTGGCGATACTTCACATGGTGATGGTAAGCACAACCGACTGTTCCGCGATGATTTAGATTCGCACCGTTTGTTGTTGCACGCTTCTGAGTTGCGTTTCATTCATCCTTTTACAAAGAAAGAATTAGTAATGAAGGCCAGCCTAGATGAAACGTGGCTAAGGTTGTTTGAAACCTTTGAGTGGGATACCAGCTTGGTGAATGCTGAAGTACGGTCGTCTAAGTAAACGCACACGTGTCTAGTCAACGTAGACAGAAGAAAAAATAAAGGGCTGATAGTGATATCAGCCCTTTTTAATGTCTGTGCAATTTGAACGGGTAGTTAACATTTAGTTGTTACCAGTTCATAGCTAACCGTGAATCGCGGGATCATTTTAGCTTTTCTAGATCCGCTTCGATCTCTGCGATCTTGCTCGATACCACTTTCTCTAGGTGACGTAAGTCAGTAAGAATTTTCTGTTTCACATCGACTTCTGCAGTTGGAATCGGCTTGGTGATCTTATTGAGCTCATCAATTACAAGTGTGAGATTACGGTTAATCTCGGTCACTTCTTTGTATTGATTGTTGCCACCGCTAACAAGCACACTTTTTACTTGTCGTGGATACTTAAACTTAACGCTTTTCGCGAACAGTTCGCCTTTCTGTTTACGGAAGTAAATCTTAAGAATATCTTTGTGAGCTTCTTGGCGAAGGGAGTAACGTTCAATCTGTTTAGGTTCGTGGATACCTAAGCCAGTGAGGTTTGGATACATAAGCGACCTCTAGTTTATGAATGTAATACTTTTATGTAATTGACTTGATCAATGTAGCAGCCTAACGACGAGCTAGATAGTTGATATATGGGAATTGATTGTAAGTTGTGGGCAAGATCGCTCTCTATCTTTGCCCACACTTATTTGGTTATTAAACCTGTTTTTAGACTGAATTCGCTTTCTAAGGTGCGAGTTCAGAAACGTGCTCGGTTAATCGTTCTCTTAGTGCCTGTTCTTGTTCTTCAGACAGCCTTCCTCCCGCTTCACTGGTCAGAATAAACAGATCCTCTGCTCGCTCACCTATGGTGGTGATTTTGGCACCGTGCAAGTTGATGTCTAGCTCCGCAAAGGTTGCACCGACTTGAGCCAATAACCCCGGCGTATCAAGAGCTCTTAACTCCATCAAGGTACGTTTCTTGCTCTTGGTTGGTAGGAACTCAACTAAGGTTTTGACCTTAAAGTGTTGCAAGTTACGTGGCGTGCGACGCGTCTTAATCTTAGTCGGGCGGCCATCAGTCAATACATGAGTCAGATGTTTAGCAACGGCTTTGTGTCTTGCTTCATCAATCGCTTCGCCGTGCTGGTCTAGTACGATAAAGGTATCCAAAACATGACCATCTTTGCTAACCATGACCTGCGCGTCATGAACGTTAAAGTTACGTCTGTCGAGTTCGGCAACCACGGTCGCAAACAGTGCTGCTTGGTCTTTACAATAAACGAACACTTCTGTGCCACCGCGCGTCGCTTTCTTACTGATCAGCACTAACGGTTGGCTTGGGTCTTCTAGGCGAAGTAAGTGCTCACAGTGCCAAGCGATTTGTTTATGTGTGTGACGCAAGAAATAATCGGCCTTAAAGCGTTGCCACAACACTTCAATCTCACGAGCGGTGAAGCCTTCTTTACGCAGCAGTGCTGATGCCATTTGTTGGTTGTGACGAATACGGTCTCTGACATCGACAGGGTTTTCCAAGCCGCGGCGCAGTGCTCGCTGCGTTGAGTGGAACAGCTCAGCTAACAGGGTTCGTTTCCAACTGTTCCATAGCTCAGGGTTAGTCGCACAGATATCGGCAACGGTTAAACAAACCAGTAGCTCGAGTGATTCTTCATCACGCACTTTTTTGGCGAATTCGGTGATCACATCTGGGTCGTAGATATCACGACGTTGAGCCGTTACTGACATCAATAGGTGATTTTGTACCAACCACGCGACTTGTTTGGCTTCAGGCTTCGATAGCCCGTGTTCAATACAGAAAGAGTAAGCCTCAACCGCACCTATCTCAGAGTGGTCTCCGCCGCGGCCTTTGCCGATGTCATGGAAGATAGCGGCAAGGATCAGCAACTCTTTCTTCTGTACTCGAGGATAGACTTCACAGCAGATAGGGTGCTTATCGTGGTTTTCGATTTGACCAAAGCGGTTGATGTGCTTGAGCAGGCGGATACTGTGCTCATCCACGGTGTAAACATGGAATAGGTCAAACTGCATCTGACCAACGATCTGGCTCCACTGCGGTAAGTACGCAGAGAGCACGCCCAATTTGTGCATTAAGCTAAAGGCTTTGTGCAGGGCATTAGGGTGGCGAACTAGATCCATGAACTTGTCACGAGCTTCAGGAATGGTATGCAGGAATCGGTTCAATCGACGGCGTGCCGTACGCAGTTGTCGCAATGTTGGTGGACTTACCCCTTCGATAGTCGAGTCATTGGCGATATGGATGAACATATCGAGAATGGTTTCTGGTCTTGCTTGGAATAGGGCAGGCTTGCGCGCTTCGATCAACGAACCTCGACGTTGGAAATCACTATCGAGAATTTCAGCGTCTTGGGTTTGACCGCCATTGATGATCGCTTGATCGAACAGCTTAAGCAGCATCTTATTCAGTTCAGCAACACGACGAAGGGTTCGGTAGAACTCTTTCATCATCATCTCAACACCACGGTTTCCTTCACCCGTATAACCCAGATGTTCAGCGACTTGAGCTTGATGCGCGAACGTTAAACGGTTGTCGTAACGGCGCAGTTCAATATGCAATGCAAAGCGAACACGCCATAAAAAATCTTGGCACTCAACGAGCTCACGATATTCAGCATTGGTCAGAAAGCCGTATTTGCTCATCTCTAACAAAGAGGTCGCGCCGAAGTGGCGACGCGCAACCCAGCTCAGGGTATGGATGTCTCTGAGCCCTCCCGGAGTCGATTTGATGTCCGGTTCTAAATTATAGGTGGTGTCGTGGTAGCGAGCATGACGCTCTCTCTGTTCTTGAATCTTGGCTTTGTAAAACGTCTCACTTGGCCAAAATGAATCGGAATGAATCTTCAGTTTTAGTTCTTGGAAAGTGTCTTCACTACCACATAACAATCGCGACTCTTGTAGGTTGGTCGCGACGGTTAAATCATCGGTGCCGATATCGAGACACTCAGTAATAGTTCGCACAGCATGGCCAACTTCGAGCTTTAAATCCCAAAGTAGAGTAATGAATTGACTGACCTTTTCACCAAGAGCTGGTGGTAGTGTTTTTTGCGAGACAATGAGAATATCAATGTCAGACAAAGGATGCAGTTCGCCACGACCATAACCACCCACTGCGACAAGTGAAATATGAGGCAGTTTGTTGAATCCGAAATTTTCCCACAAACGATTGAGAAGTAAATCCATGTATTCGGAGCGCAGTAGAACCAAATCGGTGACGGGATGGTGGTTCAGAAATTCATTTTTTTGATACTGCGTGAAGATCTCGAGCTGATTTTTTAATTCGCAGATTTCAATTTGTTCGTCATTGAACGTAAGAGGGCATTGATAAGGCATAGTCTGCTATCCGTGCAAGCAAATGAGAATAGTAAACAATTTAACAGAAGCTGATGGAAAATCGAAATTGAGTGGATAAAAAATATCCTCGACAATGCGAGGATATTTTTAAAAGGTTGATGCGCTCAGTTCGGTGAACTAAGCGTTCTTCATGATACGTGGGATTGTATCATCGCTGCGCAGTGTTAGTACTTCACAACCAGTATCAGTTACAACCAGAGTGTGCTCCCATTGAGCCGAGTTCTTGCTGTCTGCTGTGTATACTGTCCAGCTATCTTCGTCATCAAGACGACAGCCAAACTTACCCGCGTTGATCATTGGCTCGATAGTAAAGCACATGCCTGCTTTTAGCACGGTGCGATCGCTGTTCTTGTAGTGAACTACTTGTGGATCTTCGTGGAATTCAGAACCAATGCCGTGACCACAGTAATCTTTAACAATAGAGAACTTAGCGCGTGGGTTGTTCTTGTTGTTTGTTTTGATGTACTTCTCGATAGCAGTACCGATTTGACCAAGTTGAACACCTGGCTTAACTTGGCGCATGCCTTCGTAAAGTGCTTCTTGAGCAACCATGCACAGACGCTTGTTTGCAGGTGAAACCTCACCCACTAGGAACATCTTAGAGGTGTCACCGTGGTAGCCTTGAGGGCGAGTACTAAGATCGGCATTTGCGTCATCAGGGATGATAACTGTGATATCAACGTTCAGAATGTCGCCATCTTTGAGTACCGCAGGTTTGAATTGACCTGTGCTACCCGTCTCGTCTTGTGACGCGGGAATGCCGTGACACACAATATGATTGATAGACGTACAGATAGACTTAGGGAAACCGTGGTAATCGAGTGGCGCAGAGTATGCACCTCTTTCTAGAGCGTACTCATGACAAAGCGTATTGAGCTCTTCCGTCGTGGTACCCACTTGGATGTGAGGTTCGATCATCTCAATAATGTCAGCGGCCAGCTTGCCGGCGACGCGCATTTTTTCAATTTCTTCAGCAGTTTTAATTTTTACAGCCATTGCATATCTCTTAATTTGGTAGCACCTAAGTGTGCATATTGGGGCTATTCTATCAGTGCAGCAATTTAGCGCAACATTACCATGTCCGTACAATACTGGAGGATACTGTTAACGTGATTAAATAATGTTCGGTTAACAGATGCAGAACCTGCTTGATATAGACACTATTTTATAGAGAAAATTTACCTTTAGAGATCAGTATAGCAGTCGCCATTTTTAGAATTTTTTCTAGCCATAGATAGACAAAATATGGTATAAAGCGCGCCGGACATCAGGACTGTTTTCTCCAATTGGCGAAACAAGCTTTATGTCCACTAACTTATTTCTTTAAATCACACACATTCCGACACATGTTCCGGGGTGCCTCAACAACACAGATAACGGCTGAAAAGTGGTTAGTTGTTAGGGGTCGGATTCATGGGGGATGTGGAGGCCTAACCCCATAGAGGATTTTAAAATGGCAACTGTATCAATGCGCGATATGCTTAAAGCTGGTGTTCACTTCGGTCACCAAACTCGTTACTGGAACCCAAAAATGAAGCCATTCATCTTTGGTGCTCGTAACAAAGTACATATCATCAACCTAGAAAAAACTGTACCAATGTTCAACGAAGCTCTAGCAGAAATCGCTAAAGTTGGTGAGAAGAAAGGTAAAGTTCTTTTCGTTGGTACTAAGCGCGCTGCATCTGAAGCTGTTAAAGAAGCTGCTGTAAACAGCAACCAGTTCTACGTTAACAACCGCTGGTTAGGCGGTATGCTAACGAACTACAAAACTGTTCGTCAGTCTATCAAGCGTCTGAAAGAACTTGAAGCGCAAGCTCAAGACGGTACTTTCGACAAGCTAACTAAGAAAGAAGCTCTAATGCGTACTCGTGAAATGGAGAAGCTAGAGAAGTCTCTTGGTGGTATCAAGAACATGGGCGGCCTACCAGACGCTCTATTCGTAATCGATGCTGATCACGAACACATCGCAGTTAAAGAAGCAAACAACCTAGGTATCCCAGTTTACGCTGTAGTTGATACTAACTCTAACCCAGACGGCGTTGACTTCGTTATCCCAGGTAACGACGATGCAATCCGTGCAGTACAGCTTTACCTAAACGCTGCTGCAGACGCGGTTAAAGAAGGTCGTAACAAAGACGTTGCTGCTGTAGCTGCTGAAAAAGATGGTTTTGTAGAAGCTGAATAATAGCGGCTCTGAATCACGCTTGGCTTAGCTAATATAGATTTTGAAATCTTTATTAAATGTAAGCTAAGTTATAGTTAGATCGGGGGCCTCATTTTGGCCCCTGATTTTTACCTTATTTTCGAATCAACCGAGGAATAGAGAATGGCAACTGTAACTGCTGCTCTAGTTAAAGAACTTCGCGAGCGCACTGGCGCTGGCATGATGGAATGTAAGAAAGCGCTTGTAGAAGCAAACGCTGACATCGAACTAGCAATTGAAAACATGCGTAAATCTGGCGCAGCGAAAGCAGCTAAGAAAGCTGGTAACGTTGCTGCTGAAGGCGCAATCATCATCAAAGAAGAGAACGGTGTAGCTGTTCTTCTTGAAGTTAACTGCCAAACTGACTTCGTAGCAAAAGATGCTAGCTTCACTGCGTTTGCAGAAGAAGTTGCAGCTGCAGCAGTAGCTTCTAAAGCTTCTGTAGAAGAGCTACAAGCACAGTTCGAAGAAACTCGCGTTGCTCTAGTTGCTAAAATCGGCGAAAACATCAACATCCGTCGCGTCGCTTACGTTGAAGGTGCTGCACTAGCTTCTTACCGTCACGGTGAGAAAATCGGTGTTGTTGTAGCTGGTGAAGGCGAAGCTGAAACTCTTAAGCACGTTGCTATGCACGTTGCTGCTTCTCGTCCTGAGTTTGTTAACCCAGAAGACGTACCAGCAGACGTAGTTGCTAAAGAGAAAGAAGTTCAAGTTGAAATCGCTATGAACGAAGGCAAGCCTCAAGAGATCGCTGAGAAAATGGTTATCGGCCGTATGAAGAAATTCACGGGCGAAATCTCTCTAACTGGTCAAGCTTTCATCATGGAACCTAAGAAAACTGTTGGCGAAATCCTTAAAGAAAAAGGCGCTGCAGTATCTAACTTCGTACGTCTAGAAGTTGGTGAAGGTATCGAGAAAGCTGCTGAAATGAGCTTCGCTGACGAAGTTGCAGCGGTACAAAAAGGTTAATCCTTAGCGTATTGTTTGAAAAAAGACCGTGGCAAATGCTGCGGTCTTTTTATGAATAGTGAACTATTTTTGAAGGCAACGTTAGTGGTTATGAATGCAAACTGACTTACTCAGTTTTTATCCATGACTGTTAATCATCAACTCTTTGGAAGGTAAACTCCATGACTACGAACCCTAAACCAGTGTATCAACGTATTCTGTTAAAACTTAGCGGTGAAGCGCTACAAGGCGAAGAAGGTTTTGGTATTGACCCAACGATCCTTGATCGTATGGCTCAAGAAGTAAAAGAATTGGTTGAACTAGGCGTTCAAGTTGGTGTTGTTATCGGTGGCGGTAACTTGTTCCGTGGTGCTGGTCTTGCTGAAGCTGGCATGAACCGCGTTGTTGGTGACCACATGGGTATGCTTGCAACAGTAATGAACGGCCTTGCTATGCGTGACGCGCTGCACCGTGCTTACGTAAACGCACGTGTAATGTCTGCAATTCCTCTAAAAGGCGTGTGTGACGATTACAACTGGGCAGACGCAATCAGCCAACTACGTCAAGGTCGCGTTGTGATCTTCTCTGCTGGTACTGGTAACCCATTCTTCACTACTGACTCTGCTGCATGTCTACGTGGTATCGAAATCGAAGCTGACGTAGTTCTAAAAGCGACAAAAGTAGATGGTGTATTTACTGCTGACCCAGTAGCAAACCCAGACGCAGAGTTGTATGATACGTTGTCTTACAACACGGTTCTTGATAAAGAACTTAAAGTAATGGACTTGGCTGCATTTACGCTAGCACGTGATCACAAAATGCCAATCCGTGTATTTAACATGAATAAACCAGGCGCACTACGTCGCGTGGTTATGGGTGAAACTGAAGGTACATTAATCAGCGACGCTGACTAATTTTTCGGGCTTACTGAGGTGTTGTACCTTGGTAAGCTTATCCTTATCACTCCAAATAAAAAGCTTTCTTGAAGAAAGAACATAATCAAGGTGAAATTGTGATTAACGAAATCAAAAAAGACGCTCAAGAGCGCATGGTAAAAAGTGTTGATGCACTAAAAAACAGCCTGCAAAAGATTCGTACAGGCCGTGCGCACCCGAGCCTACTTTCTGGTCTTACTGTTGAGTACTACGGTGCTCCAACGCCTTTGACTCAAGTAGCTAACGTTATCGCTGAAGATGCACGTACACTAGCTATTACAGTGTTTGATAAAACGCTGACTCCTCTAGTTGAAAAAGCAATCCTGACATCTGACCTAGGCCTAAACCCTATGTCTGCGGGTACAGTTATCCGTGTTCCACTTCCACCGCTAACGGAAGAGCGTCGTAAAGACCTAGTTAAAATCGTTCGTGGCGAAGCTGAAGGTGGCCGTGTTGCTATCCGTAACATCCGTCGTGACGCGAATGGCGATCTAAAAGCACTTCTTAAAGATAAAGAAATCTCTGAAGATGAAGATCGTAAAGCACAAGACGAAATTCAAAAGCTAACTGACGCTGCGGTTAAGAACGTAGACGAAGTTCTAGCTGTTAAAGAAAAAGAGTTGATGGAAGTTTAATTTTCCATATTCTTTTCTTTCCGGAAAAACGCTGTACTCACGGTGCAGCGTTTTTTTATGCTACTCTGTTCGACTATTAGAATTTGATTCACTCTTTTATGCATAATTCTCAAGCGTTCACAGACTCTCTTCCTAAACACATTGCTATCATTATGGATGGTAATGGTCGCTGGGCAAAAGCTCAGGGCAAGCCTCGCGTCTTTGGCCATAAAAACGGTGTTCAAGCCGTTCGTAAAACTATCTCTTCTGCAGCCAGACTTGGCATTAAAGCCGTTACTCTTTTTGCATTTAGTAGCGAAAACTGGCGTCGTCCTGAAGAAGAAGTCGGTATCTTGATGGAACTGTTTATTTCAGTGCTGTCGAGTGAAGTTAAAAAGCTTCATAAAAATAATCTACAACTTCGTGTTATTGGTGATAAAAGTCGTTTCAATGATCGACTACAAAAGAAGATAGAAGAAGCGGAAGCTTTGACTAGCACCAATACGGGTATGGTTATTAATATTGCAGCTAACTACGGCGGTAAGTGGGATATTCAGCAAGCAATGACCTCTATTGCTCAACAGGTAAAGTCTGGTGATATTAATGTAGATGACATTGATGAAGCTATGATTACACAGCACCTGACAATGGCAGATATTCCTGAAGTCGATCTACTTATCCGTACCAGTGGCGAATGCCGCATTAGTAATTTTATGCTTTGGCAGTTGGCTTACGCCGAAATGTATTTCACTGAACAATTCTGGCCAGACTTTAATGAAGACAGCTTAGTAGAAGCTGTGACTTGGTTTGTTAACCGTGAGCGTCGTTTTGGATGCACCGGTGAGCAAATTAAAGCTCTGATGGACAGTTAATAAGGATTTTTTGGTTTGAAACAACGGATTATTACGGCGTTGATTTTAGCTCCCCTAGTTATTCTAGGTATTTTCGAGTTATCACTTCCTACATTTATTCTTTCACTAGCGGTAATCTCGCTATTGGGTTTTTGGGAGTGGACTCAGTTTGTTGAAAGCAAATCACGTTATGTAGCGTTGATTCCAACGGTTGTGGTAAGTGCTGCAAGTTTTGCTTTTATCCCTTTTGATGCATTTAGCCTTAATAACTTGTCTACTGCTCACTACGCCATTCTAACGATTGGCTCGATTTGGTGGGTAATCGCGAGTGGCATGGCGGTGACTTATCCTAAGTCTATGCCTGCATGGAAAGCCTCTTCTCTTCTTCGTCACGCCTTTGGTGTGCTGACTCTGCTGCCATTCTTCTGGAGTGTGGTTATCCTGCGTGCTAACGGTATCGATGCTGATCCTTACCACGGTGCTAAACTGGTGATGTTTGTTTGCTTGCTTGTTTGGGCTGCAGATAGCGGCGCATACTTTTCAGGAAAGAGTTTTGGTAAGCGTAAAATGGCACCAGCGGTAAGCCCTAATAAGACGATTGAAGGTCTTATCGGTGGCATTATTACTGCGGTGATCGTGGCTTGGATCTTTGCTGACTTGTTTGACATCCAATTCACAAGCCCACTTCACATGATTGTTATTACCCTTGTGACCGTTGTTATTTCTGTTCTAGGTGACCTTGTTGAAAGCATGTTTAAGCGTGTTTCTGGGGTGAAAGACAGCAGTAATCTGATTCCTGGTCATGGTGGTATACTAGATAGAATAGATAGCTTAACGGCTGCATTCCCTGTCTTTGCTCTGCTTTATTTAGCATTCTAATAAAAAAGGGCAGTGATTCTGCCCTTTATTACATTTCTACGGTCATATGTGATGCGAAATCTAACTATCCTTGGCGCTACCGGCTCAATTGGTGCAAGTACACTAAAAGTCGTTGAGCAAAACCCAGATCTCTATTCAGTGGTTGCACTGGCTGCAGGCTCGAATGTTGAAAAGATGCTGGCGTTAGTTGAAAAGTGGCAACCAAGCTATGTTGCTATGGCTTGCTCTGATGCAGCGTCTCAACTGACTGAAGTGTTGTCCGTGAGTTACCCTAACGTAAAAGTACTTTCAGGCACTGAAGGCATGTGTCAGGTTGCTTCTCTAGAGGAAGTGGACACGGTAATGGCCGCGATTGTTGGTGCCGCTGGTTTACTTCCTACTATGTCTGCGGTTAAAGCGGGCAAGCGTATCTTGCTTGCAAACAAAGAAGCTTTGGTGATGTCTGGGCAGTTGTTTATCGACGCCGTGGAAAAATACGGTGCAGAGCTGCTTCCTGTCGATAGCGAGCATAATGCTATTTTCCAATGCCTTCCGCAGAACGTACAAACTAACCTAGGCCGCTGTAACCTTGAAGAAAACGGCATTAGCCATATTCTTCTGACTGGTTCTGGTGGTCCTTTCCGTTATACCGATGTGGCTGAACTCGAATCAGTGACTCCTGAACGCGCAATTGCACACCCTAACTGGTCTATGGGGCCTAAGATCTCTGTCGATTCTGCGACTATGATGAATAAAGGGCTAGAGTACATTGAAGCGAAATGGCTATTTAATGCTTCTCAGGAGCAGTTAAAGGTCATCATTCACCCGCAGTCTGTGATTCACTCGATGGTTCAGTACAAGGATGGCTCTGTGCTTGCTCAAATGGGCGAACCAGATATGGCAACGCCAATCGCTTTGACGATGTCTTACCCTAATCGTACCGAGGCGGGTGTTAAGCCTTTAGACTTTGCTAAAGTGGGTGAGCTTACCTTCTTAGAACCAGATTTCAGTCGTTACCCGTGTTTGAGGTTAGCGATTGAAGCGTGCTACTTAGGTCAGCATGCGACAACAGCCATTAATGCAGCAAACGAGATCGCGGTCGATGCTTTCTTGAACAATCAGGTGAAGTTTACCGATATTGCTGTCATTAACGAACACGTTATGAGCAAAGTATGTGAACAACATAACTCTGAGGGCTTAGATAGCTTGGAAAGCCTTCTCGAGCTCGATAATATGTCTCGTCAAATAGCCATTCAATTTATTAAAGAGCAGCTAGCATGAGTGGAATTCTGTGGAACTTCGCATCTTTTATCATAGCGCTTGGCATTCTGGTCGCGGTTCATGAGTTTGGACACTTCTGGGTTGCTCGTCGTTGCGGTGTAAAAGTTGAAAAATTCTCGATTGGTTTTGGTAAATCGATCTGGAGCAAAGTAGGCCGAGATGGTACGGAATACAGCTTGTCCGTGATTCCATTGGGCGGTTACGTAAAAATGCTCGACGGTCGTGTCGATGACCTATCAGAAGATGAGCAGCAGTACGCGTTTGATAAAAAGCCATTGTGGAAGCGAACCGCGATTGTTGGCGCTGGACCAGCGTTTAACTTCATCTTTGCTGTGTTTGCATATTGGTTAGTATTTTTGATCGGTGTGCCTGCAGTTAAGCCCGTGATTGGTGAGGTAACTCCACAATCTATTTCTGCACAAGCCGGAATTGAAACTGGAATGGAACTTAAATCTATTTCGGGAATCAAAACCGCAGATTGGGAATCAGTCAATATGGGTTTGATATCGCATATTGGTGATCAATCGATGACAGTAACGGTGTCTTCGCAAGACGATATCGGCTTTGAGCAGCAATTGACGTTGGATATTTCAGACTGGTCATTCAACCCAGAAACTGAATCTGCAATGACAACGCTGGGCTTTAGACCATATTCTCCAGAGATATCGACAGTGCTCGCTCAAGTCATTGATGACGGTGCGGCATACGATGCAGGGGTAGAAGCTGGCGACAAAATTGTTGAGATTAATGGGCAGCCTATTGAACAGTGGCAGTCGGTTGTTGAGTTAATTCGTGCTAATCCAATGACATCATTGGACTTGGTCGTATTGCGAAATGGTGCCGAGCAGTCATTGGTTATGACACCAAAAAGTCGAGAGCTTTCTGATGGTTCGACAATCGGCTATGCAGGTATTGCTCCGGAAGTCGCAGAATGGCCAGAAGATTATCGCTTTGAGTTACAATTTGGTGTAATTGAGTCTGTAGGAAAAGCATTTGATAAAACAGGTCAAATCATTGGATTGACACTGACAATGCTTAAGAAGCTCATCGTTGGTGATGTTGGCTTAAACAACTTGAGTGGCCCTATTTCAATCGCTAAAGGTGCAGGTACAACCGCCGATTATGGTCTGGTTTACTTCTTGGGCTTTTTGGCTCTGATTAGTGTTAACTTAGGGATTATTAATTTGGTTCCGCTGCCTATGCTTGATGGCGGACATTTGCTGTTTTTCGCTATTGAGGCCGTTACTCGTAAACCGGTACCTGAGAAAGTTCAGGAAATGGGATACAGAGTGGGAGGGGCAATCCTCTTCTCATTGATGGCTCTGGCAATATTTAACGATTTTACTCGTCTGTGAATGGTTTCTCACAGGCATTGGTAGTAGCAAGGAATAATTAGAATAAGTATGGCGATTAAGCAAATTCTGTTCGCAAGTCTATTGGCCACTAGTGTGGCTGCGAACGGAGCACAAAACTTTGTAGTTCAAGATATCAAGATCGAAGGTTTACAGCGTGTTGCACTTGGTGCAGCTCTACTGAAAATGCCAGTACGTATTGGCGATGAAGTAGATGAAAGCGATGTGTCTGAGATCATTCGTGCATTGTATGCTTCGGGCAACTTTGAGGACGTTAAAGTACTTCGTGATGAAGGTGTATTGATTGTTCAAGTTCAAGAACGACCGACCATCGCAAGCATCTCATTCTCTGGTAATAAAGCGATTAAAGAAGAACAGCTTCAGCAGAACCTAGATGCGTCTGGTGTTCGTGAAGGTGAAGCCCTTGACCGTACTACGCTGAGTAACATTGAAAAAGGCCTTGAAGATTTTTACTACAGTGTTGGTAAGTACAACGCGACAGTAAAAGCGGTTGTGACACCTCTGCCACGTAACCGTTCTGACCTTAAGTTTGTGTTTACTGAGGGCGTATCCGCTAAGATTCAGCAAATCAACTTTATCGGTAATGAAGTCTTCTCTGACTCTGAACTGCTTAGTCGTTTCAATCTGAATGTTGATGTTGCATGGTGGAATTTCCTTGCGGATGAAAAATACCAAAAGCAAGTATTAGCCGGTGATATCGAAGCGCTGAAATCTTACTACCTTGACCGTGGTTACCTTAAGTTTAAGGTTGACTCTACGCAGGTGGCGATCTCTCCAGACAAAAAAGGTGTTTACATCACGCTTGGCCTCGATGAAGGCGAAGCCTACACCGTTAAAGATGTCTCTTTCCGTGGTGAATTAATCGGTCGTGAGGCTGACTTCGAAGCGTTAGTGCCATTCGAAGACGGCGATACGTACAACGGTTCTTCGGTAACGTCTTTGGAAGAGAACGTAAAACGAATTCTTGGTGAATCTGGCTACGCGTACCCACAAGTTCGCACGATTCCTGAATTTGACGATGAGACCAAAGAAGTGTCGTTGGTTATCAATGTAGAAGCGGGCAGCCGTATCTATGTTCGTGATATTCGATTCACGGGTAACAACTCAACGAAAGACGAAGTACTGCGTCGTGAAATGCGTCAAATGGAAGGCAGCTGGCTTAACTCTAAGTCCATTGATACCGGTAAGAGCCGTCTTAACCGTTTAGGTTTCTTTGAAACGGTTGATGTACAAACAGTGCGTGTTCCTGGCAGTGAAGACCAAGTTGATTTGGTTTACAACGTTAAGGAAGCGAACTCAGGCAGTATCAACTTTGGTGTCGGCTACGGTACTGAATCTGGTGTGAGTTTCCAAGTTGGCCTGCAACAAGACAACTTTGCGGGCTCTGGTAACCGTGTTGGCGTAAGTGCCATGATGAACGATTACCAAAAAAACGTGAGCTTAGACTACCGTGACCCATACTGGAACCTGGATGGTGTGAGCTTAGGCGGTAAGATCTTCTACAACGAATTTGAAGCCTCTGAAGCGGGCATCGTCGACTATACCAACCAAAGTTATGGTACGAGCTTAACCTGGGGTTTCCCTATGGATGAGCTGAACCGCATTGAGTTCGGTGTTGGCTATACGCACAACAAGATCGGTAACGTACCGACTTATATCCAGGTTGAACAGTTTGCGAGAAGTATCGACCAATACGGTGATGAGCACATCTTAACTGATGACTTCGATATCAATATCTCTTGGACGCGTAACAACTTGAACCGTGGTTTCTTCCCAACAGAGGGTAACCACCAACGTGCTTTCGCTAAAATGACGGTACCAGGCTCTGATGCTCAGTACTTCAAAATGCAGTACGATGTAAAACATTACATCCCGCTGACCAAAAAGCATGAGTTCACACTATTGATGCGCGGCCGATTAGGCTATGGTAATGGTTATGGTCAAACAGATGGTAACGATAACTTGTTCCCATTCTACGAGAACTACTACGCAGGTGGTTTTACAACCCTACGTGGTTTTGGCTCTAACTCAGCTGGCCCGAAAGCCGTTTACGGCAGCAGCACAGGTAATAACCCAACCTATGATACCGCTACTGATGATTCAGTGGGTGGTAACGCGGTTGCCTTAGCAAGCTTAGAGTTAATTGTACCAACGCCGTTTGCTTCTGATGAAGCGCGCAGCCAAATTCGTACCAGTGTCTTCTTCGATATGGCAAGTGTATGGGATACCGAGTTCGTAGACCGTGGCGCACCTAACAGTGGCGGCCAGTACTACTACGATTACTCTGATCCAACAAATTACCGTTCATCTTATGGTGCCGCTCTTCAATGGATGTCACCAATGGGCCCACTGGTTTTCTCTCTAGCGAAACCAATTAAAGTTTACGAAGGTGATGATGAAGAGTTCTTCACATTTACCATTGGTAGAACTTTCTAATATTTAAAGGACAATATTTTGAAAAATATGATTAAAGCAGCAGGTTTAGGCCTTGTAGTTCTTAGCTCTTCTTTCTTTGCAACAGCTGCTGAAGCTGCGCAAAAAGTGGGTTATGTAAACACTGCACAAGTATTCCAGGCTCTACCTCAGCGTGAAGTTGTTCTTCAAAAAATGCAGGAAGAGTTCAAAGATAAAGCGGCTGAGCTACAGAGCATTCAAGCTGAAGCGAAAACCAAGATTGAAAAGCTTAAGCGTGATGGCGAGCTACTAGGTCCTGAAGAAGTTGAGAAGCTTCGTATCGAAGTTGGCCAACTAGACAGCAAGTACAAAATCAAAGCTCAAGCATTAGAAAAAGCAAGCCAACGTCGTGAAGCACAAGAGAAGCAGAAGCTGTTCAAAGTGATTCAAGATGCTGTAACTAAAGTTGCAGAGAAAGAAGGCTACGACATGATCGTTGATATTCAAGCTCTACAATACGGTAAGCCTGAATACAACATCTCTGAGCAAGTAATTAAATCACTGAAATAAGTTTTATGAAGAACCTGACTTTAGCCGAATTGGCAACGATTACTGGGGGAGAGCTACACGGAGACGGTACGATTACCGTCTCAGCAGTCGCTCCTATGGATAAAGCGCAAGAAGGTAACATTACGTTCCTTTCTAACGTGAAGTACAGCAAGCACCTAGGTGACTGTAAAGCGTCCGCTATTATGGTTAAAGAGAGTGAGCGTCAACTGTGCAAGACTAACGTGATTGTGGTTAATGACCCTTATGTTGCTTTTGCTAAAGTTGCTCAAGCGCTTGATACTACTCCTGCTCCCGCAGCGGCTATTGCTGATTCTGCTTCAATCTCTAGCGAAGCAACCATTGGACAAAATGTGTCTATTGGCGCGAACGCTGTGATTGAGTCTGGTGTAGTACTTAGTGATGATGTGATCATCGGTGCTGGTTGCTTTATTGGTAAAAATGCAAAAATTGGCGCAGGCACTAAGCTGTGGGCTAACGTAAGTGTTTACCATGAAGTTGTGATTGGTGAAGGATGTCTGATCCAATCAAGTACTGTTATTGGCTCTGATGGCTTTGGCTATGCGAACGAGAAAGGTGAGTGGGTTAAGATCCCGCAAGTGGGTTCTGTTCGCATTGGTAACCGCGTAGAAATTGGCGCGTGTACTACCATCGACCGCGGCGCATTAGATGACACAATCATCGAAGACAACGTTATCCTAGATAACCAACTCCAGATTGCTCACAATGTTCACATCGGATATGGTTCAGCTCTTGCTGGTGGTACTATCATTGCAGGCAGTACGACGATAGGTAAGTACTGTATTATTGGTGGTGGTTGTGTGATTAATGGTCACATTGAAATCGTTGACGGCGTTACAATCACCGGTATGGGGATGGTAATGCGCAGCATCACTGAGAAAGGCATGTACTCTTCGGGTATTCCTTTACAGCCAAATAAAGACTGGCGTAAAACAGCGACGCGAGTTCATCGTATTGATGAAATGAACAAGCGTTTGAAAACCGTTGAAAAACTTATTGAGAAGAGCGCGGAATCATAATTCCAGCATTTCTAATAAAAGGCTCGCGTACAGCGAGTCTTTTTCGTTTATAATCCTTCTAATTAAATAAAGAATATACATAGGAATACGACTTTGACTACTGAACAGACAACGATGAACATTACTGAAATTCAGGAACTACTACCTCATCGCTACCCATTCTTAATGGTTGATCGTGTGACTAGCTTTGAAAAAGAAAAAACACTGACCGCAATTAAGAATGTTTCTGTTAACGAACCTCAGTTCACAGGCCACTTCCCACAACTTCCTGTATTCCCAGGCGTGTTGATCTTAGAAGCAATGGCACAAGCAACAGGCCTTCTAGCATTTAAATCTTTTGGTGCGCCTTCTGGCAACGAGCTTTACTACTTTGCAAGTGTTGATAAAGCAAAATTCCGTAAGCCAGTAGTACCTGGTGACCAACTGGTTATCGAAGTTGAATTCTTAAAAGAACGTCGTGGCATCGCATCGTTTAATGGTGTTGCTAAGGTTGACGGCGTAGTTGTATGTTCAGCTGAACTTAAATGTGCTCGTAGAGAGTTTTAATATGATTCATGAAACAGCGAAAATTCACCCGGCAGCAGTAATCGAAGGTGATGTAACTATCGGTGCTAACGTGACGGTTGGGCCTTTCACTTACATTGCTGGTAACGTGACAATTGGTGACGACACTGAAGTGATGTCGCACGTTGTGATCAAAGGTCACACAACCATTGGTAAAGAAAACCGTATCTTCCCACACGCTGTTATCGGTGAAGAAAACCAAGATAAGAAATACGGCGGCGAAGACACAACAGTTGTGATCGGTGATCGCAACGTAATTCGTGAAGCGGTTCAAATCCATCGTGGTACGGTTCAAGACAAAGCAACCACAGTGATTGGTGATGACAACTTACTTTGTGTTAATGCTCACGTAGCGCACGATGTTATTGTTGGTAACCACACTCACATTGGTAACAACGCTATTCTTGGCGGTCATGTAACGGTTGGCGACTACGCTGGTGTTATGGCACTTTCTGCGATTCACCCATTCTGCTCAATTGGTGCTTACGCATACATCGGTGGCTGTTCTGCAGTTGTTCAAGATGTACTGCCGTACGTGCTTGCACAGGGTAACCACGCGGCTCCATTCGGCCTTAACCTAGTAGGCTTGAAGCGTAACGGATTTGAGAAACCTGAAATTCGTGCACTACAGAAAGCGTACAAAGAGCTATACCGTTCAGGTAAAACACTTGAAGAAGCGAAAGCGGCTTTAGTGGAAATGGCAAAAGAGTTTACTTCGGTAGTTCCTATGCTTGAAATGCTAGAGAACTCTGAGCGCGGTATTATTCGTTAATACTCGATGTGGTTATGTACCAATCCGCGTAAGTATGACAATAATTACTTAATCAGATTGGTATAACAAAAAGATCGCTAATCATTAGGCGATCTTTTTTGTTTTAGGCAAGAAGGGAATTGGAAAACTATGGCACAGCAAGAAACAGCAACCAACAGCACGGACTTTGTTTCGAATGAACCACTGCGCGTAGGTATCGTTGTCGGAGAACTCTCTGGTGACACGCTTGGCGAAGGTTTTATCAAAGCAATCAAATCGCAGTACCCGAACGCTGAATTCGTGGGTATTGGCGGACCAAAAATGAAGGCGCTTGGTTGTGAGTCTCTTTTCGAGATGGAAGAGCTGGCTGTCATGGGCTTAGTTGAAGTACTTGGCCGTTTACCTCGCTTATTAAAAGTGAAAGCAGAGCTGGTAAAGTATTTCACTCAAAACCCGCCAGATGTGTTTGTGGGTATCGATGCGCCTGACTTCAACCTAAGACTTGAACTCGATCTTAAGAACGCCGGCATTAAAACGGTTCATTACGTGAGCCCTTCCGTGTGGGCTTGGCGTCCTAAACGTATCTTTAAAATCGACAAAGCAACCGACTTGGTTTTGGCCTTCCTGCCATTTGAGAAAGCGTTTTATGATAAATACAACGTTGCCTGTGAATTTGTTGGTCACACGTTAGCTGATGCTATTCCTTTAGAACCAAGCAAACAAGATGCACGTGAGCTGTTAGGCTTAGATCAAGACAAGCAATGGTTAGCTGTATTGCCGGGTAGTCGTGGTGGTGAGATGGGTTTGATTGCTCAACCATTTATCGAAACTTGCCAACGTATCAAGCAGAAGTATCCGGATATCAATTTTGTTGTTGCGCTCGTTAACGAACAGCGTAAAAAGCAGTTTACTGAAATCTGGCAATCGACCGCACCTGAGCTTGAATTCACGTTAGTCGAAGATACGGCAACCAACGTGATTACCGCCGCTGATTCTGTGCTCTTGGCTTCAGGTACCGTGGCTCTTGAATGTATGTTGCTTAAACGCCCTATGGTGGTTGGTTACAAAGTAAATAAGCTGACGGGTTACATTGTTAAGAAGTTGGCGATCACTGAGTTTGTGTCACTGCCGAATATTTTGGCTGGTGAAGAGATCGTGAAAGAGCATATTCTTGAAGAGTGCCACCCAGACTTTTTGTTCCCGTCTGTCGATAAAATGCTATCAGCCGATAACAGTGCCTTGATCAAACGCTTTACCGAGATGCATCACTGGATCCGCAAAGACGCAGACAAACAAGCCGCTAACGCAGTATTGAAATTGATTGACCGACCTTTTGTTGAAGCATAAAGCGCTTATTTACAGAACATTAAGAGATTAGTTATGGCAGTAAAAGAAAAAAAAGAGCTTCCTCCATTTGAATACCCGCAAGGTTACCAGCTGTTTGCTGGCGTGGATGAAGTAGGGCGTGGCCCTTTGGTTGGCGACGTGGTGACCGCTGCGGTTATCCTTGATCCAAACAACCCAATCGAAGGCTTGAACGACTCAAAGAAATTGTCTGAGAAAAAGCGTCTTGCGTTACTTCCTGAAATCAAAGAGAAAGCTTTGGCGTGGTCTGTCGGTCGTTGTTCTCCACAAGAAATTGATGAGTTGAATATTCTGCAAGCGACGATGGTTGCTATGCAGCGAGCTATCGCGGGGTTGAGCGTTCAACCTGATATGGCGTTGATAGATGGAAACCGAGTCCCAGAACTGCCGATGGATGGTCTTGCGATTGTGAAGGGGGACTTGCGAGTGGCTGAAATCAGTGCGGCGTCTATTATCGCAAAAGTCGTTCGTGACCAAGAGATGGAAGATCTTGATAAACTTCATCCAGAGTTTGGTTTTGCTAAGCATAAAGGTTACCCGACCAAAGCGCATTTCGAAGCGATTGAAAAACATGGTGTAACCGAGCATTACCGCAAGAGCTTTAAGCCAGTAAAACGTATTCTTGGTATAGATTAGAGCTTTACGTTAACTAGAGCTTAGCATCGAATAAAGTTGCTAACTTGTATTAGAAAAAAATAGAATACACACAGTTGTAATCCTAGGCTCAAACCTAGAACTCAGGAAAAATAATGTCAGATCCAAAATTTGTTCACCTACGCGTACACAGTGACTTTTCGATGGTGGATGGCCTATCCAAGGTGCCACCATTAGTTAAAAAAGTCGCTGAAATGGGTATGCCTGCTCTAGCATTGACCGACTTTACCAACCTGTGTGGTTTAGTGAAGTTTTACGGTACTGCCCATGGGTGTGGGGTTAAACCTATTATTGGTGCTGACTTCTTGATGCAGTCTCCGGAATTCGGTGACGAGTTGACCAAGCTCACCGTTATCGCAACGGACAATAAAGGTTATAACAACCTAACGTTACTCATCTCAAAAGCTTACCTTCGTGGTCATGTTCAACATCAGCCTGTTATTGATAAAGAGTGGCTAATTGAGAATGCAGAAGGCCTGATCATTCTATCGGGCGCCAAAGAAGGTGAGATTGGTAAGGCGTTGCTGAAAGGTAACCGTGACTTGGTTGCAAGCAGCGTCGAGTTTTACAAAACGTACTTCGCCGATCGTTTTTACTTGGAACTGATTCGTACCGGACGACCAGATGAAGAGTCATACTTACACTTTGCGTTAGAGCTTGCTGAACAGGAAGACCTGCCTGTTGTCGCAACCAACGAAGTGGTTTTTCTAACTGAAGACCTGTTTGATGCTCACGAAATCCGCGTGGCGATCCATGATGGTTTCACTATGGTCGATCCTCGTCGCCCTAAGAACTACAGCGCGCAGCAATATCTACGTAGTGAAGAAGAGATGTGTGAGCTGTTCTCAGACATTCCTGAAGCACTTGAGAACAGTGTTGAGATTGCTAAGCGTTGTAATGTAACGGTTCGTCTGGGCGAGTACTTCCTGCCTAACTTCCCAACGGAAGGTTTGGCGATTGAAGACTTCTTGATCAAGAAATCTGAAGAAGGCCTTGAGCGACGTCTAGCGTTCCTATTCCCAGATGAAAAAGTGCGTGCTGAGCGCAGACCGGAATACGATGAGCGACTCAAGATTGAGCTCGAAGTTGTTAACAACATGGGTTTCCCAGGTTACTTCTTGATCGTAATGGAGTTCATCCAGTGGTCAAAAGACAACGATGTGCCAGTAGGTCCTGGCCGTGGTTCTGGTGCCGGCTCTCTAGTCGCTTACGCCTTGGATATCACCGATCTCGATCCACTTGAATACGATCTACTTTTCGAACGTTTCTTGAACCCAGAACGTGTATCCATGCCCGATTTCGATATCGACTTCTGTATGGATAAGCGTGACCAAGTTATTGATCACGTGGCTGAAATGTACGGTCGTGATGCCGTTTCTCAGATCATCACCTTTGGTACCATGGCGGCAAAAGCGGTAATCCGCGATGTAGGCCGTGTACTGGGTCACCCGTTTGGTTTCGTCGATCGAATTTCAAAGCTTGTACCGCCAGATCCGGGTATGACGCTAGAGAAAGCATTCCTTGCTGAACCTGCATTGCCAGAGCTTTACGATGGCGATGAAGAAGTTCGTGAGCTGATCGATAAGTGTCGCATCCTTGAAGGTTGTACGCGAAATGCCGGTAAGCACGCGGGCGGTGTTGTTATCTCACCCACCACGATCACCGATTTTGCGCCAATCTATGCCGATGCAGAAGGTAACTTCCCAGTAACGCAGTTCGATAAGAATGACGTTGAAACCGCCGGTTTGGTTAAGTTCGACTTCTTGGGTCTACGTACTCTGACCATCATCGATTGGGCGTTAGGCCTTGTAAACCCTCGCCTGAAGAAAGAAGGCAAAGAGCCGGTTCGTATCGAGTCGATTCCTCTTGATGACCAAGCGTCATTTAACCTATTACAAAATTCTGAAACCACCGCGGTATTCCAGCTGGAATCGCGTGGTATGAAAGACCTTATCAAACGTCTACAGCCCGACTGTTTTGAAGATATTATCGCATTGGTAGCCCTGTTCCGTCCGGGTCCTCTGCAATCAGGCATGGTAGATAACTTTATCGACCGTAAACACGGCCGTGAAGCGGTTTCTTACCCTGATGAAACGTGGCAACACGAATCGCTGAAAGAGACGCTAGAACCTACGTACGGCATCATCCTGTATCAAGAGCAGGTAATGCAAATCGCACAGATCCTTGCTGGCTATACGCTTGGTGGAGCGGATATGTTGCGTCGTGCGATGGGTAAGAAAAAGCCAGAAGAGATGGCAAAGCAGCGTGGTACCTTTAAAGAGGGTGCTGAAGCCAATGGTGTTGATGGCGAGCTGGCCATGAAGATCTTTGACTTGGTAGAGAAATTTGCGGGCTACGGCTTTAACAAATCTCACTCCGCAGCATATGCACTGGTTTCTTATCAAACGCTATGGCTGAAAACGCACTACCCAGCGGAATTTATGGCTGCGGTAATGACAGCGGATATGGATAACACCGAGAAGGTTATTGGCCTTGTTGATGAATGTTTCCGTATGAAGCTCAAGCTTTTACCACCAGATATCAACTCAGGTTTATACCGTTTCAATGTGGATGAAGATGGCGCGATTGTTTATGGCATCGGTGCGATCAAAGGGGTCGGTGAAGGCCCTATTGAAGCGATCATTGAAGCGCGAAATAAAGGCGGTTACTTTAAAGACTTATTCGACTTCTGTGCACGCCTTGATCTGAAGAAGGTCAACAAACGTGTTATCGAAAAGTTGATTCTATCCGGAGCCTTAGATAGATTAGGTCCTCACCGAGCGGCAATGATGGCATCTTTGAAAGATGCGGTGAAGGCGGCGAGTCAACATCATCATGCCGAGTCTTTTGGTCAATCTGATATGTTTGGCGTGTTGACCGACGCTCCGGAAGAGGTTGAACACAAGTATACCCAAGTGCCTAAATGGCCTGAGAAGGTTTGGCTTGAAGGTGAACGTGAAACGCTTGGTTTGTATTTAACGGGTCACCCGGTTAACGCTTACATCAAAGAGTTAGCGAAATACACCAGCTGTCGTTTGAAAGATGCCACGCCAACGCGTCGTGACCAATCACTAACAATTGCAGGCTTGGTGATTGCTGCGAGAGTGATGACGACGAAGCGCGGCACGCGAATTGGTTTGATGACACTTGATGACCGTTCGGGGCGAATGGAAGTGATGTTGTTCTCGGATGCGCTCGATCGCTACGCAGAATTGCTCGAAAAAGACAAAATTGTGGTCGTTTCCGGACAGGTCAGCTTTGATGATTTCAATGGCGGGCTTAAAATGTCCGCGCGCGAGGTCATGGACTTAGGAAGCGCCCGTGAGAAATATGCTCGTGGGGTGTCGATATCTATCGACCAATCCCAAATTAACGGTCAATTTTTTGAACGCTTTAGTCAAATCTTAGAACCTTATAGAGCCGGAACGGTCCCAGTCAATGTATACTACCAGCGTGCCGACGCTAGAGCGCGGTTAACATTGGGCACAGAATGGCGCGTGACGCCAAGTGATACATTACTAGACGAATTAAAACAGCTGCTTGGAAATAGCCAAGTAGAACTCGAATTTAACTAAAATTTAGCTTCGCGAATGCGGAGCTGAATCAACAAGGATTCATAGATGAGCCTGAACTTTCTAGAATTTGAAAAGCCTATCGCTGAACTTGAAGCAAAAATCGAAGCGCTACGTGACGTTTCGCGTCACGGTGGTGACACAGCGGTAGATCTAGACAAAGAAATCGAACAACTAGAGAAAAAAAGCTTAGAGCTTAAACAGAAAATCTTTAGTGACTTAGGTGCATGGCAGGTAGCTCAACTTGCTCGTCACCCTCAACGTCCTTACACCAAAGATTACCTGGAGCATGCCTTCACAGAATTTGAAGAGATGGCGGGCGATCGCGCTTACGCTGACGACAAAGCTATTGTGGGTGGTATGGCTCGTCTAAATGGCCGTCCTGTTATGGTTATTGGTCACCAGAAAGGTCGTGAGACTAAAGAGAAAGTGATCCGTAACTTTGGTATGCCAAAGCCAGAAGGTTACCGTAAGGCGCTACGTCTAATGGAAACTGCTGAGCGTTTCAACATGCCTATTATTACTTTCATCGACACAGCGGGCGCATACCCAGGTGTTGGTGCTGAAGAGCGTGGTCAATCTGAAGCTATCGCTAAAAACCTAAAAGTGATGGCTGGCCTTTCAGTTCCTGTTATCTGTAACGTTGTGGGTGAAGGCGGTTCTGGTGGCGCACTAGCGATTGGTGTTGGTGACTACGTGAACATGCTTCAGTACTCTACGTACTCAGTAATCTCTCCAGAAGGTTGTGCTTCAATCTTATGGCGCGATTCAGATAAAGCACCACAAGCAGCTGAAGCGATGGGCCTGATTGCTCCTCGTCTTAAAGAGCTTGAGCTTATCGACGAAATCATTCCTGAGCCTCTAGGTGGCGCGCACCGCGACCCTGCACAAACCGCTCAAAACATGAAAGACATGTTAGTTAAACAGCTAGAAGAGCTAGAGCAGTTTGATAACGAAACGCTGCTTGAGCGTCGTTACCAGCGTCTAATGAGCTACGGCTACTGCTGATAACTTGCCTTAGCGATAAGGCTAGCTATACGAACAAATGATGAAAGGGTTGGACTCAGTGCCAACCCTTTTTTATTATTAAAACATTATCCCTTAAAACACGATCTCTTGGTTTATTAGCCTCATGACACACTTAATTGATACCTTCACATCTGTACTTGATCAAAGCGCGCTTAAGCCTTGTCGGTTGATCGTCGCTTTCAGTGGTGGTGTCGATTCACGAGTGTTGTTGGAGTTGGCTGCCCAATTCGCTAAGTCCCATCACATCGATTGCTGTGCGGTACATGTTCACCACGGCTTAAGCAACAATGCTGATTATTGGGCAGAGCAGTGCAAAACATGGTGTGATGCTTTGTCGGTATCCTTGTTCATTGAACGAGTCTCGCTAGATATTAGCCGTGGAGAAAGCGTTGAAAAGCTGGCTCGAGACGCGCGATACCAAGCCCTTAAAAAGCATATTAGACAAGGTGATGTGTTAGTGACAGGCCAGCACATCGATGACCAAGTCGAGACCTTCTTGTTAGCTCTTAAGCGTGGCAGTGGTCCGAAAGGGCTCTCTTCAATGGCGAAAGTGATGCCATTTTCAGGTGCTCATATCGTTCGCCCACTGCTGTCGGTGACGAGAACGGATATTGAAGGGGCGGCGCGCGATATGGCTTTAACTTGGGTAGAAGATGAGAGTAATCAAGACGTTCGCTTTGACCGTAATTTTATTCGTCATCAAGTCACTCCGACACTGACCGAGCGTTGGCCTAGTTTTCGAGAATCGGTCAGTCGTAGTGCTCAGCTATGTGCAGAGCAGGAGTTGCTGTTGGATGAGTTGTTAGAATCTCACTTACAACAAGCTTTGACTGAGAAGCACAGCTTAAGTATTGAGGTATTATCTCAGTACTCTGATTTACTGCGTGCACGCTTATTAAGAATGTGGCTGAGCCGCTGTAATCAACCGATGCCGAGCCAAAAGCAGCTCAAACTTATATGGGATGAGGTGGCATGTGCTCAGGCAGACGCCAACCCTAAGCTGGTGTTGAATGAGGTTGAGGTTAGACGTTTTAATCATCAGCTCCATGTCGTAAAAGAGACCAAAGACTTGTCGAACTGGCAAAGTGATATCTCGATGGAAGAGAGCTTAGTTTTGCCTGACGGTTTAGGGGAACTACACTTAACTTCAGCGGCGAGTGATGGTGTATCTAACCACTGTGATGCGCAACATTTTAGTCTCAACACAACGAGAGGAACACTGCGAGTGATATTTAACCCTGAGGGATTGTCAGCACACCCTGTTGGGCGCGGTCATAGCAGGAAGCTTAAGAAGTTGTTTCAAGAGTACCAAGTACCCAGTTGGTTAAGACGCAGAACGCCGATATTAATGGATGGCGATCGAGTGATCGCTGTTTTAGGCTTATTCGTAGATAAAAACTACGAAGGTCAAGATTGTGAAGCGCTTTGGAACAAGTAGAAAAAGTTTATGTCACAATTCACCGTCACTTTAATAAAAATAATTAATGGAATATGCAATGAAGAAAATTACACTAGGATTAGTTCTTGGATTTGGACTATTGAGTGGTAACGCTCTGGCGGCTGATGTTGCTGCGGGTCAAGCTAAAGCAGCAATCTGTGCGGCATGTCATGGTGCAGACGGTATCGCAGTGATCCCTGGCTATCCAAACCTTAAAGGTCAAAACGAGCAATACATCGCTTCATCAATTAAGGCCTATAAGAATGGCCAGCGCACCGGCGGTTTGGCCGCTGTAATGCAGGCTCAAGCTTCAATGCTGAGTGATGAAGACATCGCGAATCTAGCCGCTTACTACGCAAGCCTTAAGTAAAACCTTCTCAAAGCGCTGATTAAACAAGATGATAAATTTCGAGCCAGAGCTTTAAAGCTCTGGCTTTTTTCATTGAATGTTTACTATAGCTAACCGATAATGAGCCATTCGCACAGTTTAAGGGATGAACATGAAAAAGATTGAAGCCATTATCAAGCCATTCAAACTTGATGATGTACGTGAAGCACTTGCAGAAGTGGGTATTACGGGTATGACAGTATCTGAAGTTAAAGGCTTTGGACGTCAAAAAGGTCATACTGAGCTATACCGCGGCGCAGAGTACATGGTCGACTTTTTACCTAAAGTGAAACTAGAAATCGTTGTGACCGACGAAGTGGCTGACCAATGTGTTGATACCATCATTGAGACGGCTCAAACAGGTAAAATTGGTGACGGTAAGATCTTCATTACTGAAGTTGAACGTGTGGTACGTATTCGTACTGGCGAAGAAGACGAAGACGCCGTATAAAAAAACTATTACCCTAAAAGGAGCGTTTATCGCTCCTTTTTCATCTCTGGTAGGGTGCTGTATGTTTAAGAAAGCCATCATTGTTATCACGTTATTGATAACGCTTGCTGTCGTTAGTTTTCATTTTATCTTCGTGATCCCGAATAAACCCAACCTGATCATTTCCTCTCAAAGTACCAGTAACGACATCTACAGTTGCTACCAAAACTCTGCACCGAAAGCGATTGATGTGTCTGATGGCTTAGACATTACGGTGTGGAATATCTACAAGCAAAACCGAAATAATTGGCAGAGTGAGTTAAATAAGCTGTCGGCAGGTAGCGATTTAGTCTTGCTGCAAGAAGCTAGTATGACAGAAGGACTTCGCCAATGGGTAATGAGCGGACAGTGGGGAAGCACACGTGTTAATGCGTTTGAGGCCTTTGAGCAAAGTGCTGGGGTACTCAACCTAGCAACCCATTTACCGATTGAAGCGTGTGCTTATACTCATGAAGAACCTTGGCTTCAACTGCCTAAATCGGCGCTTTGGTCGCGTTACCAACTAAACAATGGCGAAGAGCTGGCTGTGATTAATATCCACGCTGTGAACTTTACCTTTGGTACGGAAGATTACGAGGCTCAGCTCAAGAGCTTAACTGACAATCTGCAAAAGTATCGTGGGCCGGTTATTTTTGCTGGGGACTTTAATAGCTGGAGTGAAGCTCGCTTTGCTGTATTGAAAGATGCGTTGGAGAAGGTTGGTTTGACGGAAGTTGCCTTTGAGCCAGATAACAGAACTCAGTTCATTACAGGACTGGTGCTCGACCATGTGTTCTATCGAGGGCTAGAGGTAGAAAAAGCAAAAGCGCCCATTACGGACGCTTCTGATCATAACCCTATGCGAGTGACCTTTAAGGCTAAATAGTGATTAGCTATTAGTCATTGGAACTTAACCATTCGCACGGTGGTTACCTTGGGAAATCTAACGGAACAATAGGCTAGAGAGTCTTCGCTAGCCTTATCTCTTCTACTTAAAAGATTAAAATGTAGAGCGCCCAGATTAGGTAGTAGCCAACCCATGGTAAGCCTGAAATCACAAGCGCTTGCCCGCGTTCAAACTCAGTCCACGTTAATACCGCAGCATAACCTAGCACGATGTACCATGGCAGAAGCAGTGGTAATGAGCTAGCAAACTGTGACCAATCATTAGTTAGCGGTAACTTGATCAAGCCATTTAAGCTGTTCAAGTCGGCAGCGTAGTTCATCACATGTCCATGCTTGAGTATCAGGCTTGCGTAGCTTGCTACATCACCTAAAACAGCTGGGAATATAACAACCGATGCCGCTGCAAACCATCGCCAAAAGCTGTGCTGATGTTGGCTTGGCTTGGCTTGGTTGCTAGGTTAAACCAGAATGCCAATAGAACGATGGTTAATGTTCGGCCAAATACGTCGCTGATGATTTCACTTGCGAGTAAGGTATTGCGGTCAAGTAACGCCAATTGGTCAGGGTTCGTTTGAGCCAGTTGCTGCGAGAGCTCTGCACTTAACCATGCAAAATCTACATTCGAAAAATAAGCACCCCAAAACAAAAATGGGCTGAGCATTAATACGACGTAGGGTTGCCATCCCCAAGCACTTCGTTGATAAAGCGCTAAGAAACAAGCTGTTGGCGAACGGAATATATCCAACAGCATGACGAGTGGGTTACTTGACGGGTTCATACACTTACCTTAGTTACATCAACATACAGCTTCAGTTTTTGTCCTGGCTGTAGGTATTTTTTGTTCTGCAAAGTGTTCCATTTTACAACATCTGTACTTTTTACTTTGAACTTTGATGCAATACCGCTGACTGTGTCACCTGATCTTACGTTATAAAAGATCGTACGAATGATGGCGCCGTCTGAGCCATTTTTCCAAATGACCAGTTCTTGACCAACTCTAAGCGTGTCGCGTGGCCCCATACCATTCCACTTAGCCAGTGATTGGTGAGAAACCTTATTTGCGCGTGCAATCGTCCATAGGCTGTCACCACTTCTTACAGTATGGCTGAGCTTATATTGACCACGACTCTTCGACTGTGTGCTTGCTAGGCGGTTTGAGGCGCTTAGGGCGTATGTCTTGTCGTCTTTGGTGGATGTTGGGATAAGTAAGTGCTGGCCAATACGAATATTGTTGTTGCTCAAACCGTTTGCAGAGCGGATCACTTTGCTGGTGGTGTTATATTTGCTTGCCAGTACGCTAATGCTGTCACCAGATTGAACCTTGTAACGCACCAACTTCATGCCTTTGCCTTTATTGGCAGCGACTTCTTTGTTGAATTTCTCAACTGAATCTAAAGGAAGTAATAGTTGTTGGTGTTTCTCTGGTGCCGTTGCCCATTGGTTGTAAGCCGGGTTGTAACCTTGAAGTTCTTTGACAGGAATGCCTGCGTAGTTCGCAGCAATGGCTAAATCGAGCTGTTCTTCAGGGTTAACCAGAGTCAGCACTGGCTTATTCGGGATCGCCGGAATATCGATGCCATACTTTTCTTGGTTGGCAATGACATCTGCTAGAGCAAGCAGTTTAGGTACATAGCTGCTGGTCTCTTTTGGTAAGTCCAAAGAGAAAAAGTCGATTGGCTTGCCAAGCTTCTTGTTCTTGCGGATTGCGCTGTTTACTCGACCACCACCACTGTTATAGGCAGCAATCGCATGATTCCAGTCGCCATCGAAACGTCGGTTAAGATCTGAGAGGAAGTCCAATGCGGCGTCGGTAGAGGCGGCAACATCGCGGCGGCCGTCATACCAAAAGTTCTGTTCAAGCCCGTAGTCTTTGCCAGTGCCTGAAATGAATTGCCATAGACCAGCAGCACTGCCATGAGAGTAGGCAAACGCATCGAAAGAGCTTTCTACAACGGGTAGTAGTGCCAATTCTAGTGGTAAGCCTTTTTCTTCAATCTTAGTCGTGATCAGATACAAGAAAGGTTCAGCACGCTTTGATACTGTTTTTAGATGACTCGGGTGCTTGAGATACCAAGTTCGGTAGTAGTCGACCTTCTTTTGGTCTGGCACTTCCATTTCAAGTTGCATCGCAATGCGTTTCCAAACATCTTCTTGTGTTTGTGGAGTAACGACAGGTGCTTCAACTTTTTGATCTTCTTTGGCTGTTGCTTCTGATGAAACGTTCGCTTGAGAAACTTCTTTAGTAGGAGATGTGTTGGTTTGCTCGGAAGCTTGGTCTGGATTCTCTGACTGAGTTAATTGGCAACCAGAAAGTAGTAATACCAAAGCCCAGCTGTACTTAACTCGCATGTTACAGCCTTTTTAATTAACGGCCGATGATAATACTTGCCACCCCCTATGAGTGACAAGTCTGTATTTGTTAAAATTCGTTCTTCCACGCACGTAAAGCGGTGAATACCGATAAAGGATCGGTCTGCTCGGTGCGATTAGACACTGATTTCACTACACTTGGCTCGGTATAGCGCAGGAAGGGGTTCACAAACTTCTCTTGTCTCAAATTTGTGGGGATGGTCGACTTATTTTGAGCGCGAAGTCGGTTCACTTGGTCGCGATATTGCTGCAAATGTTGGTTATCAGGCTCTACGGCTAATGCGAAAGCGATATTGGCTGCAGTGTACTCATGTGCACAATAAACTTCGGTTTCTTGAGGCAGAGCCGTGATCTTATTCAGTGCATCGAACATCTGTTGTGGTGTGCCTTCCATGATTCGGCCACAGCCCGCAGAGAACAACACATCACCACAAAACAGTTTGGCATCGCCCACATAACCAATATGACCCGCAGTATGGCCACTGAGCCCTAGGACGAGGAATACTTCGCCAAACAGTTCTAATTGATCACCATCATCGACCGGATGAGTTAAGGTAGGGATAGGTTCATTCCTTGGACCGACAACATCCACGCCGGGAAATTGTCTAACGAGTTCTGGAACACCACCAATGTGATCGTGGTGGTGGTGTGTAATCAAGATTGCATCTAAAGTTAGCTCATGGTGTGCCAAGTACTCTAATACTGGAGCTGCATCGCCGGGGTCGACGACAGCACAACGGCGATCGCTATTTTGAATCAGCCAGATGTAATTGTCGTTAAATGCAGGTATGCTTTTGATATGTAACATTATTGGTTCTCCAGTCACTATTAGTGCGACAGAATAAGTGAGACAGATTATTGATGAAGCCAGCACGTAGCAGAAAGAAGTTTGAACGTCCTTACACTTGGGCGCAATTGCACAATGGAGACTGGTTGAGAGAATCTATTCAAACTCGACTCGATGAGTGGTGCCCAAAGCTATTTGGTTACCATATGCTCAAGCTCGGTGGCCTCAGTAGTGAGATTTCTAGCTGCACATGCAACATTCAACATCAAGTAAACCTAGATATCCAGAACCCATTACATAATGTGATAGCGGATGGCTATAATTTACCCTTTTTGGAGAAAAGCTTTGATGTTGTAGTGTTGAGTCATCAGTTAGATTATAGCAATGACCCGCATCGATTATTGAGAGAAGTCGATCGAGTGATGATGGACGATGGCTATATCATTATCACGGGCTTCAACCCAATCAGTGTCACTGGGCTTGCCAGTTTGATGCCTTGGCGAAAGAACAGCTTACCCTGGAGTGGGCGTATGTACACGCCAAGTCGAATTAAAGACTGGTTAGGTGTACTTAACTATGAAGTAATTCATTGTGACACCTACGCGCTGTTTCCGATGAGTAAGTATCAAGCGATGTGGACGTGGTTGGAGAACAGCTTAGGTGGTTGTGCATCCTTCGCCGGAAGCCAATACTTTATTGTTGCTCGTAAGCGTACTTACCCGCTAAAACCCATCAAACCACATTGGCACCTTAAGCGACGTTTCTCGCCTGTTGGGGCAAGTTTTAGAACCAATACGCGCCGTACAATGGATTCAGCCAAAGCGTCATATCCGCTAAAAACAGAAAAAGCCGATTAGTTGTCGGCTTTTCATCTATCAATTCGATTGAGAAATTGTCAATTAGTTTAAGAAATTATAAATCGCTTTCTGAAATGTGCGTCTAATTAAAAAGACGATTAGCTTGGTTGATAGCCCGTATCTTCTAGAGTCGGATTCTCCGCTGCATTTCGCGCTAAATCATCACACATTTCGTTTTCTCTGTGTCCCGCGTGTCCTTTTACCCAGCGCCAATCAACGCTATGGCGAGCGGTTTCTTTATCGAGCCTTTGCCACAGATCGGCATTTTTAACCGGTTTCTTGTCGGCTGTTTTCCAGTCACGCTTTTTCCAGTTATGAATCCACTGTGTGATGCCTTGACGCACGTATTGGCTATCTGTGGTCAGAATCACAGAGCAAGGTTCTTTGAGGGCTTGGAGAGCAACGACAGCGGCGAGCATTTCCATACGGTTATTGGTTGTTAGCGTGAAACCTTCTGCTAGCGTCTTCTCGACTTTTTTGTAGCGAAGTACGATGCCATAGCCGCCGGGACCAGGGTTGCCTAAACAAGAACCATCAGTGAAAATTTCAACTTGTTTCGTCATGATTTGATACTATTACCTCAAGCACATTATCGGCATAGTCTGACACAGTTATCCTTATGAATACCAGTAGCACTCCAGAACAAAGCACGAACGAAAAAAACAGTTCGAACGAAAATAAGCGCATTGTTGTACTCGATACCGAAACCACCGGTATGAATACAGAAGGTGGCCCTCACTATATGGGTCACCGCATCGTTGAAATTGGTGCAGTAGAGATCATCAACCGTAGGCTGACCGGGCGTCATTTCCACGTCTACATCAAGCCCGATCGTGCGATTCAAGAAGAGGCGATTGGCGTTCACGGTATTACCGATGAATTCTTGATTGATAAGCCTGAATACCAAGACATTCATAAAGAGTTTCTCGACTTTATCAAAGGTGCGGAGCTGGTGGCTCATAACGCGCCCTTCGATACGGGCTTCATGGACTATGAGTTTGAGAAGCTCAACCCAGCGATAGGTAAAACGGATGACTACTGTAAAGTTACCGATACCTTGGCAATGGCGAAGAAGATATTCCCAGGTAAAAGAAACAACCTAGATATCTTATGTGACCGTTACGGTATCGATAACTCGCACCGTACTCTCCACGGCGCATTGCTCGATGCGGAGATCCTAGCCGACGTCTACTTATTGATGACGGGTGGTCAAACTTCGCTGCAATTTAACGCTGGTCAACAGGAAGGCGAAGCCGAAAGCATACGAAGAGTAGAAAGTGGTCGAAAATCCCTAAAGGTTTTACGAGCTACGGCCGATGAAGTAGAAGCGCATCAAAGTCGTTTAGATCTCGTCGAGAAAAGCGGAAGCTGCCTCTGGCGTCAGTAGGGAGAAAGTATGTTAAGGGTATTGGCTACCGGTTGCTTATTGCTGTTAAGTTTTGGCTTACATGCAGCAACAGAATCCGTTATGAGTTTATTGGACAACCGTTTTAGAGTTGATCCCAGTATTGAACAAGTCACCTTTGTGATTTATCGAGCCGATAACTCTAAACCTGTCGTTTTGGTTCGCCCTGATGGCAAGAAATACTACTCTTGGCGCAATGCTGATAATGTCCGTTGGTACGAAGAATCGTCCATGGACATTATCTCTATCGACAATCCGATGCCCGGCCCTTGGCAAGCGATAGGTAAAGTTTCCCCTAAGAACAATATCAAGCTGCTGTCTCATCTTGTTTTGGATGCTAATGAGTTCCCAGATAAGTTGTATCAAACAGAGCGCATCAAATTTACCGCTCGACTGACTTCTGATGGCAAGCCGCTGGTGCTGCGCGATTTTCTCGATCGCGTGAAGCTTAAGGTTACCTTTACTAAGTTTGTTGAAAACGAAGAGTCTTTGGTGAGAGAAGCGCGCCCGGTGCCGGTTGTGATGGGCGAGTTTGCCGATGATGGCGCTGATCTTGATGAAAAGGCCGGAGATGGTGTGTTCACTGTCTCTTTGCCAATTGATATCGAGCCCGGTAAATACCGAGCGCGTATTACCTCTGGTAATGGCGTGTTCCTGCGAGCGCAAGAGCAAGAAGTCTTGGTTTACCCAACACCGATCACTAGCACCTTCATTCAATCACGAAAAGAGGGTTTACCTCATACTATTGTGGTGTCTGGTGAACAGGGGATGATCGCACCGAGCTCGTTAGCGGTTCATGTTGAGCACAAGGCTCCTGATGAATATGTGATGTACAAGCAGGGGCAAGCTGAAGTCGACGCAATGAAAGTCGCTTTAGAGGTGCCTTATAATGGCGATTTAGGAATTTATAATTGGTCAGGGATGGTTTATGCCACTGATGCTTCAAGTCAGCGCCCGCTGATTTTTCCAATTACCGAGCAGTCGTACAGCGTTGTTGAAGATATCGACTTAGCAGAGTCACGACGTCTTCAAGAAGAAGCTCTTGCTGAACAGAAGCGTATCGCAACAGAGTTGATGATCCTTCAAAAACGTGAAGATGACAGACAGCGCAGTATGATCATTATTGCGGTGGGTAATGTGGTCGCTATTCTATTGGGCTTATTGATTTGGTTTGTGGTTCGTAAGGTCAAGGCGAAGAAAAAAGCGTTACCTGAGATGCAGCTCAAGGCGCCCAAGTAACTCGCTTAGATGATTAGATTGTCTAGAGAGAATAAGCTGCTAGATAAAGCATTGGAATTTGTGGCAACGAAATCATGAACAAAAAAACGGGACTCATAGTAGTCCCGTTTTTGTTTCTTTTTCTGGCCTTAAGCGACGTTATCAATCGATTGGTCTGGGTACTGAGATTTTGCTGCAAGCTCCTCTGGTGAGAAGTCATCCACGTTAATCGTGTACAGTCTATGTTCCTCAGCGCTAATCAGAAGATTTGCTTCGTCTTGCGTTAAGATACCTTTCTCAAGTCCCAACTGAGCAACAAGATCAAGTCGTAAGAAGGCACGTTTTTGATGTGTCTCTTTGCAGACTTTGTCGAACAGAGGTTCAGCTTGAAGAATCACTTCTAGCGCTTTTTCAATCTTACCTACTGGGTTGTATTCCGTCGCTTCTAGGTATTGGCCGCGACCTATACGAGAGCGTGTTTCGCTTGGTGTTTGTAGAATGTGCGCAACTTTGCTATCGAGCTTGTCGTTTGGAGCACGACGGATACGACCAAATGGCATTAGCACAACACGAAGCAGACGACCAATCACAGGGTTAGGGAAGTTCGCTAAGAATTCATCAATCGCCACTTCAGTCTGACGTAAGCTATCTTGCATCCCCCAATGTACTAACGGTAGATCTTCAGCGTGGCTGCCTTCACTTTCAAAGCGCTTCAACGTTGCTGAACCGAGGTAAAGTTGACTTAAGATATCACCCAGTCTTGCTGATAAACGTTCTCTACGCTTCAGTGATCCGCCTAGAACTGCCATTGAAATATCAGACAGTAGCGCTAGGTTTGCACTGTAGCGGTTTAGCTGTTGGTAGTAACGCTGTGTCTGTTTATCTGTTTTATTTGAAGGTGTTGGCGCATCAGAACCACGACCATCGGTTAAACCAAACCACAAGCTGCGGACTAGGTTGCTCATCGTAAAGCTAACGTGCCCTGCTAACGCTGAATCAAACTTATCAAGCGCATCGCTGCTTTCAGAATAAGCCGCTTCCATTTCGTTCAGTACGTAAGGGTGACAGCGAATCGCACCTTGACCATAGATGATCATTGAACGAGTCAGGATGTTTGCGCCTTCAACCGTAATCGCGATAGGCGAGCCTTGGTAGCCACGAGCTAGGAAGTTCGATGGGCCTAAACAAATGCCTTTACCACCGACGATATCCATCGCATCAATGATGCTGCGCTGGCCACGGTGAGTACAGTGGTACTTAACGATTGCAGAGATAACCGAAGGCTTTTCACCAAGGTCGATGCCCGCAACGGTTAGGTTACTTGCAGCGTCCATTACATAAGCGTTACCTGCAAGGCGTGCAAGTGGCTCTTCAACCCCTTCCATGCGGCCAATAGGCTGTTTGAACTGACGGCGGATACGAGCGTAAGCGCCAGTTGCAAGCGCGGCAGACTTGATGCCACCAGTTGAATTTGAAGGCAGTGTGATACCACGACCAACCGACAGGCACTCAACCAGCATACGCCAGCCTTGACCGGCCATTTTCTGACCGCCAATGATGAAATCGATAGGCACGAAGATATCGTCGCCTTGCGTCGGGCCATTTTGGAAAGGTACGTTTAGTGGGAAGTGGCGGTTGCCAATCTCTACGCCTTTTAAATCCGTTGGGATAAGCGCACAAGTGATACCAAGATCTTTTTGATCACCAAGCAGGCCATCCGGGTCACGAAGTTTAAAAGCTAAGCCTAATACCGTCGCGACAGGCGCGAGAGTGATGTAACGCTTGTTCCAAGTTAGGCGCATGCCAAGTACTTCTTCGCCTTGCCAGTCGCCTTTACATACCACACCGTAATCTGGGATAGAGCCTGCATCTGAACCGGCTTCTGGGCTAGTCAGAGCAAAACAAGGGATCTCTTTACCTTCCGCTAAGCGAGGCAGGTAGTGGTTTCTTTGTTCTTCTGTTCCGTAGTGTTGTAAAAGTTCACCAGGGCCTAATGAGTTAGGTACGCCAACCGTCGATGACAATACACTAGAAACGCCCGTTAGCTTCTGTAGAACCAAAGATTGAGCGTAAGCTGAGAACTCTAAGCCGCCGTATTTTTTCTTGATGATCATGGCGAAGAATTTATGGTCTTTCAGGTATTGCCATACTTCTGGTGGCAAATCAGCAAGCTCATGTGTCACTTGGTAATCATTGACCATTTCACACACGGTATTTACTGGGCCATCTAAAAACGCTTGCTCAGCTTCAGAGAGCTTCGGATCAGCAATGTTCTGAAGCTTCTTCCATTCAGGTTTGCCTTTGAACAGCTCTGCTTCCCACCATACTGTGCCAGCTTCTAGTGCTTCTTTTTCTGTCTGAGACATCGCCGGTAGAACTTTCTTAAATAAAGAGAGTGCTTTTTGGCTGATCAGTGTCTGACGAATGGTCGGTACAGCAAAGATCGCAACGGCTAATAGATAGCAAAGCCAGCCAGTAACAGCCACGCCGCCAAGCAGTGTTAATGCTACCATTGCGCCGGTTAATACAACTAATGCACGTACCAGACTAACTCTATGGTAAAGACAGACGCCTAAGATGGCGGTCATGCCGAGTAGGGAGAGCAATATGTTCATGATCGATTTCCTTTTCAGAGATCACTTATTGTTATTAAGTTTTAGGTAAGAGGTCTAACCAGTTAAGTGTAAACAAAATATTAAATATTTGTAAAACTCCAAAGTGAGTAAAAAGTGATCTCAATAGAGTTAAAGTTCTAATTGTGAGAGGTTGGTGGCGAATATTTGGACGGATCGGCAGTGAGACCCTAATAAAGGTGGCAATCTTTGGGCTTAAGTGTCGACACTATTTCATGTTTGTGGGTAAACTCAGTTATAAAGAGGGGAAAACCCTCAGTTCTCATTTCACGCACTTTAAGTTGCGTTAAAAAAAATAAGAGATAAGCCTTATGTACCAAGACCTAATCAAAAGTGAATTAAACGAAGCTGCTGACGTTCTTAACAAGTTTTTGAGTGACGACCATAACATCGCTCAAATTGAAGCGGCGGCAAAACTGATTGCTGACTCATTCAAGCAAGAAGGCAAGGTGCTTTCTTGTGGTAACGGTGGCTCACACTGTGATGCAATGCACTTCGCGGAAGAGCTAACAGGCCGATACCGTGAAAACCGTCCAGGTTACGCTGGTATTGCGATTTCAGATCCAAGCCACTTGTCTTGCGTGAGTAATGATTTTGGCTACGACCACGTATTTTCTCGTTATGTAGAAGCGGTAGGTCGTAAAGGTGATGTGTTGTTCGGTCTGTCGACTTCAGGTAACTCTGCCAATATTCTAAAAGCGATTGAAGCTGCTCAAGCTAAAGGCATGAAGACGATTGCATTGACGGGTAAAGATGGCGGCAAAATGGCGGGTTGTGCTGATATCGAAATCCGAGTGCCACACTTTGGTTACGCAGATCGCATCCAAGAGATTCACATTAAGATCATTCATATTGTGATTCAGCTTGTTGAAAAAGAGATGGAATAATAGTTTTACAGACATTTGGAGCCCAGCTTAGGCTCCATTGGTTTTAATAGGGAGTAGATTAAACCATGTGTGAATTGCTCGGTATGAGCGCGAATGTGCCAACTGATATTTGTTTTAGCTTTACTGGTCTTATGCAGCGTGGAGGCAATACTGGCCCGCACCGCGATGGCTGGGGTATTACCTTCTATGAAGGAAAGGGTTTTCGTACATTTAAAGATCCTAACCCTAGCTGTGAATCTAAGATCGCTGAGTTGGTTCAAAACTACCCAATTAAAAGCCAAGCCGTTGTCAGTCATATCCGTCAAGCGAACCGTGGTGGTGTTAATCTAGAAAATACACACCCTTTTACTCGTGAGCTTTGGGGGCGATACTGGACCTTCGCTCACAATGGTCAATTAACGGATTACGACGATCTGATCAGTGGTCGTTTCAGACCGGTCGGCGAGACAGACAGTGAGCTCTCTTTCTGTTGGTTACTCAAACAACTCGAAGAGCGTTTTCCTGAGCCACCTCAAGATATGGAAGGTATGTTTCGCTTTGTGGCTGAGTGTTGTGACAAGCTGCGTGAGAAAGGCGTTTTCAACATGTTACTCAGTGATGGTGAGTATGTGATGACCTTCTGTACCAACCATTTGTACTGGATAACAAGGCGCGCACCTTTTGGTAAAGCGAGCCTGATTGATGAAGATGTTGAGATTAACTTCCAAGAAGAAACTACACCTAATGATGTGGTTACAGTGGTGGCAACCCAGCCTCTAACAGACAATGAAGAGTGGTTTAGAATGAAGCCGGGCGAATATGCGCTGTTTCATTTTGGTGAGCTGATAGGCAACAATCATAAAGCATTGGAAGATGTCGCTTATGCGCCGAAGAAGGTAGCAAGCCAAGCGCCAACTGAACCATTGAGCTGAGCTAAGTATCCCGAATAGTATGATTTGAACCTCATAAAAAAGACCGCTTACTGAACTAATGAATCAGTAAGCGGTCTTTTTTTGGATTTGATTTAGTTTCTGAAGAATTACTCTTCTGCGTAACCGTGTTTACCTAATGCCTTACCGTCTAAGACAGCTTGCCCATTTAGCATTGATAAACGATCTTCGGCGAACCATTTACAGACCATAGGGTAAATGCAGTGTTCTTGAGTAAGCACTCGGCTTGCCAACATATCAGCATCATCATCTTCAAATACCGGCACCTTAGCTTGCAAGATCACAGGGCCGCCATCGAGCTCCTCGGTAACAAAGTGGACGCTAGTACCGTGTTCTTTGTCTTGCGCATCAATGGCACGCTGGTGGGTGTGTAGGCCTGGGTATTTCGGCAACAGAGAAGGGTGGATGTTGACCATTTTCCCTGCATAGTGACGAACAAACTCTGAACTCAGGATTCGCATGTAGCCAGCGAGTACGATTAAATCTGGCTGGTAAGCATCGATCTGAACCATCAATTCATGGTCAAACTCTTCACGTGAACCAAAGTCTTTTGGATTCACTGAATGAGCGTCAACACCTGCGGTTTTCGCTCGTTCTAATCCAAAAGCCTCTGCTTTGTTTGAGAAGACAGCTTTAACCGATGCATCAATCATATCGCTATCGCAGGCATCTAAAATAGCCTGTAAGTTACTTCCGCTTCCTGAAACTAACACAACGATGTTTTTCTGGGAGTGACTGGTTTTATTTGAGTGATTGTTTTTCATAGAGTGGGTCATACGATTGATTAACTGAATTGTTTACAATGTACCTACATAAACTAAGGTTTTCTGCGGGCTAAATAGCAAAATGAGGACCATTAGGTCCTCATTGATTAACTAAGTAAGTGAGCGTATCACTTATTTAATTTCAACTTGCTCTTCGCCAGCTTCAGCGTTTGCGATCTCACCGATAACCCAAGCGTTTTCGCCTTCAGCTTTCAGTAGTTCAACAGCAGCGTCTGCTTGATCTTTAGGTAGAGCAACAACTAGGCCTACACCACAGTTGAAAGTGCGGTACATTTCAAATGTTTCCACGTTACCTTTCTCTTGTAGCCAGTTGAAGATAGCAGGCCATTCCCAGCTCTTGCCATCAATGACTGCTTTAGTACCTTCAGGAAGTACGCGTGGGATGTTTTCCCAGAAACCACCACCTGTGATGTGTGAGATAGCATGAATGTCATGCTCTGCAATCATCTTAAGTGCTGATTTGATGTAAATCTTAGTTGGTTCTAGTAGGTGCTCACCGATAGTGCGACCTTCTAGTTCTTCACTCTTATCAGCACCAGAAACTTCTAGGACTTTACGAATTAAAGAGTAACCGTTTGAGTGTGGACCACTTGAGCCAACAGCGATAAGTGCGTCGCCTGCTGCTACTTTAGTGCCGTCGATGATGTCAGCTTTTTCTACAACACCAACACAGAAGCCAGCTACATCGTAGTCGTCGCCTTCGTACATGCCTGGCATTTCAGCAGTTTCACCACCGATTAGTGCACAGCCAGCTTGAACACAGCCTTCAGCAATACCAGAAACAACGTCTGCTGCTGTATCTACATCTAGCTTACCTGTTGCGTAGTAGTCTAGGAAGAATAGCGGTTCACCACCTTGAACGATTAAGTCGTTCACACACATTGCCACTAGGTCGATACCAATGGTGTCGTGTTTTTTCAGATCCAAAGCAAGGCGAAGTTTAGTACCAACACCATCAGTACCTGAAACAAGTACCGGCTCTTTGTATTTCGTTGGAAGTTCACATAGGGCGCCAAAGCCACCAATACCGCCCATTACTTCAGGGCGACGAGTGCGTTTAACAGCACCTTTGATACGGTCTACTAGTGCATTACCTGCGTCGATATCAACACCAGCGTCTTTGTAGCTTAGAGAAGAAGTATTACCACTCACGGGATAGTCCTCGAACTTAAGTTGGATGTGAAAACGGCGCTATTCTAACAGGGCTTGAATATGAAGAGCAAACGTTTGCGCGGTTTTTTTTATTAGAATAAAGATTCTGAAATAACCCTAGAGTTCGTGTATAATCTACAGGTTTGTTTAAATATTGCCGGAGTTGGAAATGAAAGTTGTTGAAGTGAAACACCCGCTAGTAAAACATAAAATTGGCCTGATGCGTGAAGGTGAGATTAGCACTAAGCGTTTTCGTGAGCTAGCGACAGAAGTGGGTAGCCTTCTAACATACGAAGCGACATCAGACTTTGAAACTGAGCGTGTGACGATTAACGGTTGGAACGGTCCAGTAGAAGTTGACCAAATTAAAGGTAAAAAAGTAACGGTAGTGCCAATCCTACGTGCTGGTCTAGGCATGATGGACGGCGTTCTTGAGCACATCCCAAGTGCACGTATCAGCGTTGTTGGTATTTACCGTGACGAAGAAACACTTGAGCCAGTACCATACTTCAACAAGCTTGCATCTAACATCGACGAGCGTATTGCTCTAGTGGTAGACCCAATGCTTGCGACAGGTGGTTCTATGATCGCGACTATCGACCTAATGAAAGAGAAAGGTTGTAAGCACTTTAAGATTCTTGTGCTTGTTGCTGCTCCTGAAGGTATCGCTGCTCTAGAAAAAGCGCACCCAGATGTTGAGCTTTACACGGCTGCAATCGATGAGAAGCTAAACGACAAGGGCTACATTGTTCCTGGTCTTGGCGATGCTGGCGATAAGATCTTCGGTACTAAGTAATTCGGTTTCAGCTTAAGTGACTCTAAACAGTTCCTTAACTCGCTGAATTAACCGTATTAATAAAAAGGGAGAGCATTCGATGCTCTCCCTTTTTTGATCTTGTTAGGTTGTGATTCTTTGGAATCTAGCCTTACCGACTCATTAATCGATTTGAGCTTTATCTACCACAGTGTTGTCACCTAGCTCTTCTGGAAGTACTAGGTTAAGTAGAATCGCAACGATACCGCACAAGCTTACGCCCTGTAGGCTAAAGTCACCGATACCAAAGGCCATGCCGCCAATACCAAAGACTAAAGTAATGCCCACAATCACAAGGTTACGTGATTTATGCAGGTCAACGTTGTTCTTGATGAGTGTGTTAAGGCCCACTGTTGCGATAGAGCCAAACAGTAGAATCATGATGCCACCCATTACAGGAACCGGAATCGTTTGAAGTAGTGCGCCTAGCTTACCAACCAATGCAAGAACGATAGCAGTAACAGCAGCCCAAGTCATGATCACTGGGTTGAATGCTTTCGTCAGCATTACTGCACCTGTTACTTCACTGTAGGTTGTGTTTGGCGGAGCGCCCAGCATAGAAGCTGCGATTGTAGCCACGCCGTCGCCTGTGATAGTACGGTGTAAACCTGGCTTTTTAAGGTAGTCTTTACCGGTTACGTTAGAGATAGCAAGCATATCACCTACGTGTTCAACGGCAGGTGCAATCGCGACAAATACCATAAAAAAGATAGCGTTGATGTTGAACTCTGGCGTTGTGAAGTTTGGCAGTGCTAACCAAGATGCTTGCGCTACTGGAGTGAAGTCTACCGCGCCGTATACCAAGCTGGTGATGTAACCCGCAACAATACCACCGAAGATTGGCAGTAGCTTAAGGAAGCCTTTTGAAAACACACTGATGACAATCGTCACTAACAGTGAAATTGAAGAGATCCACAGGGCAGCGTCTGCATCAACAAGCTGAACCGCACCATCGCCTGTCTTACCTAGCGCCATGTTAACTGCAACAGGTGCAAGACCTAAACCGATAACCATGATCACAGGGCCAACAACGACGGGTGGAAGCAGTTTATGGATGAAGCCAACGCCACGAACTTTAATTAACGCGCCCATTAGTACATACACAACACCCGCCGCCATCAAGCCGCCCATGGTTGCACCAACACCCCAAGTTTGAATACCAAACATGATAGGCGCGATGAAAGCAAAAGAAGATGCTAAGAAGATTGGCACTGAACGGCGTGTAATAAGTTGGAATAAAAGGGTACCGATACCTGCGCCAAAGAGTGCAACGTTGGGATCGAGTCCAGTCAGTAGCGGCACTAATACAAGCGCACCAAATGCTACAAACAGCATTTGCGCACCTTGCAGAGCATTTTTCATGTTATGTCCTTAAAAATGGTCGTTATATGAAAAGCGAAAAATAAAATTCGCGGGATTCTATCACTTGGCAATCGATTGCTACACTAAATAGATCAAATTTATTTATCTTAGTGATGTTTTATATCCATCTAAGCCCTAGAAATTCAGTTTATAAGTGAGCGATTTATCATGGCCAGGTGATATTTTGTGGTTATTAAACACAGTGGGCGCTATCGACCTTGCCCCTCAATCCATAGTTGCTTATCATCTAGGCACAAGATTTGAATATTAGGATCAGTATGCGCTACATAGCATTGTTGTTGATGGGACTATTAGCCTCTCCGAGTTATGCCTTAACTCAAGTAGATATTTTTAGTGCTGAAGTTGCGATTAACGCTGAAGACAAACAGCCAGAACAAGTGGCAAGAAATACAGGTATGGAGCAGGTATTGATACGTGCGACTGGCCAAACTGATGTCGCTTCGAATGAGACGATTCAAAAGGCGATGCGCAAGAGTTCGCAGTACATGTCTCAAATGAGTTTTGGCGAAAGCAATGACCAATCAACATTGCGTATGCGTTTTAACGGTGCTCAAATCCGTTCTCTGTTGACTCAAGCACAGTTACCTTACTGGCCTGACACGCGTTCAAACATCCTTGTTTGGCTTGTGGAAGAGGACAACTACGACAAGAACATCGTATGGGAACACTCTAACTCACAGTTAGCAGCTAGCTTACAAGCGAACGCAAAAGAGCGTGGCTTGCCTCTAACGCTGCCTGTGGGTGACTTTGACGATATTACGGGTATTGCGACTTCTGATTTGTGGGGTAGCTTTGTTACGCCAATCAGTAAAGCGAGTCAGCGTTATCCTGTTGATGCTGTGTTGGTGATAAAGGCTCAATCTTCAGGCCTACGTTGGGCTCTATACGATCAAAAGCCAAGTCAATTGACGAGTGCACCAACATCGCCTGTAAGTGGTTCACTATCGGGTAACAGCGACACGACTTCTAAGAAGTTAGTTGACCAAATCAGTAACTACTACGCAGGCAAAAGTGCTGTGACGGTAGCGAGTGAGTCATCAGAATCGATTTTAACGCAGTTTATTAGCCTGAATAATGCTCAAGACTTCTTCCAGTTAGAGAACGCACTTAAGCGTCTAAACTCGGTGGCAAGCCTAGATATTCTGAAGATTCAGAACAACGAAGTCACTTTCCGAATTCACTTATTGTCGACTCAACAAGAGTTTGAGCAAGAAGTAGCAAGTATTCGCCAAGTTGCGAAGGTTGAAGAATCTTACATTGAGCCTGAAGTGAGCCCTGAATTTGAAACTCAAGACAACACAATGTCTGTAGGTGATGATTCAACAGACGCTGCTGAAGTCGTTGGTGACGAAACTGACTCAGGCGTACAAGTGATTAAGGGCAACGAGGTATCTGAGGATGCTGAGCTAACGAATACGCCTGACACAACGTTAGAGGATTCTAGTACAGAAGATCTAACCATCACTGCGCCAGTACATGCTAAGCCAAGCTTGGTATACGAGTGGGTTCGCTCATAATTGTCAGCTGACATGACTGATTGAAATGAAAACTTGAAAAAAGCCCTGCAAGAGCAATCTCGCAGGGCTTTTTGTTTGTAAGCGGTCAGTTTAAAAGCATGGGCTCAATATTATTGCTCGAACTTAGCTTTCTCTCTCTTTTCTACTTCGGAAAGGCGCTTCAACTTGATGCCTAACTCTTTGGCTCTAAAGCGAGTAAATAAGATATTGCCCGCGAAACCTAGAGTCGTCAGAAGCAGTTCTACAGCCGCTAATAAACGTTCACCATCGTCTACATACAAGATAGTTAATGCGTGTAGGAAATAGAGCATCAAGACGAAATTTGCCCATGCGTGCGTATAAGGTTTTCCTGCTAAAATGCCCGGTAATGGCAATAACAGCGGGATAGCCCAAGCAATCGCCAGTGTGACATTACTGAGATGAGGGTGCGGTGAAAGCGTCATCTGCCAAGCCACCACCCAGAATAACAGTGACAAGTTGCCCGCTAAAGCAAGGTAGCGAAATAGCTTGGTTTTGGGAGACATAGCCTTCTCTGGCATATACATCATTGAGAAATTCCCTTCTGATTTATTGCGATGCGCGCTAGGCGTTTACCTAGGTTTTGCGCCAACTCAATCTCTTCTTTGCTAAGTGAAGCGCTCTCTCCAGTACTGCTTGCACCATAAGGCGTACCACCAGTTTGAGTGGTGTGCAGCGCCGGTTCTGAGTAGGGGATGCCCACGACTAACATGCCGTGATGAAGCAGGGGCAACATCATGCTTTGTTGTGTTGTCTCTTGACCACCATGCAATGATGAAGAAGAGGTAAATACACAACCTGGCTTATCGATGAGATCACCATTGATCCACATTGATGTCGTGCTATCCCAAAAGTGCTTCATTGGCCCGGCCATGTTACCAAACCAAACCGGACTGCCTAGCGCCAAACCATCACAAGATCGAAGTTCTTGTAACGAGGCAATAGGATCGGTTGGTTGATAACGCGAATCAGGCTGCTCTTCTACTGTGTACACGTCGTTCACCGTCCTTAGCATAGCTTCGCAGTTCGGGATGGATTCAACCCCTCGTGCAATCTGCCTTGCTAGAGCTTGTGTGTTGCCGTGGCGACTGTAATAAAGAACAAGAATGTTAATGCTCATATTGGATTACAGAATCTCTAGCACTTGCTCTGGTGGACGACCAATTTTTGCTTTGTTGTTCGCGACAACGACTGGGCGCTCAAACAGTTTTGGATTGGTTGCCATCGCGGCGAAAAGATCTTCATCAGTAACTGAAGCATCGCCAAGGTTTGCTTCTTTGTAGTCCGCTTCTTTGGTGCGCATCATGTCGCGAACACTGTCAAAACCAAGCTGAGTGAACAGTACTTTCAGCTGTTCAACTGTTAACGGAGTCTCCAGGTATTTGATGACCTCTGGCTGTACGCCGTTTTCCTGAAGCACTTCTAGAGTTTGACGGCTCTTTGAGCAGCGTGGGTTATGATAAATCACGACAGACATGGTTCTTCCTCATTATTATTTTTGATTTAGTTGTTTAGCTGAAGCCACCAGGGGTGACTTCTTTTTTGTGTAACGTTGAGCTTTCTTTTTATTCTGGTAACGAGCTGTTACCAGTAAACACTCTATTGTAGCGACAAGAAGCGCTCTCGTTGAATCATTAGCTGATCAATTCGAGCGTCGTAGCGTGCTTGTTTTAGGCTTCCTAATTCTGCGATTTGGCTTGCTTGCGTGTAGTACTGAATCGCTTTGTTCCAGTTGGCTTGCAGTGCCAAAATTTCTGCACGAGCAGCCAGTTCTTCGTCGCTATTACCAAGGCTCGTATTTACTTTTGAAAGTAAGTGCCAGCCATTGGTGTCATTCGGGTTATCGTGCGTGTAACGCTGCAATACGCGAACCGCTTCTTGAAGATCTTCATTTTCAATCAGTGCGTTGGCGTAGTTAATGGTCAGAACCGGGTTGTTTGGTTGACGAACCAGTGCCGATTTAAGTTCTTTAATCGCAATCTCAGGCTGCTTCTTCTCGATGTGCAGATCCGAAATAGCATCTAGATAAAACAGGTTGGTTGGATCGCTGTTAATCAGCTTGTTCAGGATGGGCTCTGCTTTGTCTAATTTTTTAGAGTCTAGGTAAACCAGTGCTTGGCCATATTCTAATGACGGAACCAAAGCTTTAGGGGCTTTCTTTAGCTGACGCTCAAACCAATCAAGAGCAGCATCATTATTAATGCCAGCATAGCGCGCAACAATGCGGGCTCTTGCTAGGTGGTAGTCCAGAGAGGGAGCCAGTTTCAGTGGCGGGTAACTACGAGCACGAGCACGTGAATCGGTAATTCGGTCTTCTGGTAATGGGTGAGTCAGTAGCATTGGCGGTGGTGTGCTCGCATAGCGATATTCATCAGCTAAACGGCCAAAGAAACGTGGCATCGCATTCACATCAAACCCAGCTTTTGCTAGCGTGTTGATACCAAAGCGGTCGGCTTCTTTTTCATTACTACGGGTGTAGTTGATTTGGCTTTGCATATTACCCGCAGTCGTTGCCGTTAGGGCTGCAATGCCGGCTTCAGGAGCTGCAATTGCCAGTAATACAGAGGCTGCTAGCGCTGCAATGGTTGCTGGAGAGCGGCGCGCTTGGTCTTCCATACTACGCGCTAAGTGACGTTGGGTTACGTGCGCGATTTCGTGCGCTAATACAGAAGCTAATTCACTTTCAGATTGTGCATGCAGGAATAGACCTGAGTGCAAAGCAACATAACCACCAAAGAAAGCAAAGGCGTTGATGTTGCGGTCACGGATCATAAAGAACTGGAAAGGTGTCTTTACATCATTTGCGTTCGCGACCAGACGATGGCCAAGAGTATCAATATATAGATTTAGAACTGGGTCGTTTACGATAGGCTGGCTACTTCTGATGATGCGCATGTAGGCATCACCATAGATAAGCTCTTGGTCGATAGTGAGTGTGCCGCCAGCAGCGGTACCGATATCTGGTAGCTCCAAACTATTGGTATTCGCCATAGTTGGGGTGCTTAATGTAGCTGCGATGCATAAGCAAGCAATTGAGCGAGCGCGTTTAAACATATTAGTCAGTAATACTCCGTTTCTTCTGACAGTAAGACAAGTGCAATGGAAATTGGTTCTTTATCTGATTTAACCTTTGCCAAGTGCGTGCGCTATCATGAAGGAGGATGAATGAATGATGGCGCGTTTTCAAAAACAGATTACAATACGACCCTTATAATAAGCATCGAGCTCAAGAATGACACCTAATATTCTAGATTTACGCCAAGAGCGCTGTCCAATGGCGCTATTATTAGCCAAGCGTCACAGTGTAAAGTTAGAAGTAGGGCAGTCATTGTCAATTTATGTGTCTGATAACAGTTCGATGAAAGATATTGTTACTTATTTGTCTAAGCAAGCCTATGACGTCATCACTGAGGTTTGCTCTAATTACCATCATCTCCTCGTCACTAAAAAGGAATTGCAGTCAGATGCTTGAAATGGTCAATCGTTGGTATAAACGACGTTTCTCTGATCCCCATGCTGTCAGTTTGGTTGCCATCATTCTCTTCGGCTTTATTACGATCTACTTCTTTGGTCACCTAATTGCACCACTCTTGGTTGCGATTGTGTTGGCTTATTTGCTTGAGTGGCCTGTTACCCAACTTCAAAGACTCGGTGTTCCAAGAACGCCTTCGGTGATGTTGGTGATCATGATGTTCTTTAGCCTGATGTTGCTGGCGCTGTTTGGTTTAGTGCCTACCATTTGGGAGCAAGTGGGTAACCTCATCAATGATATTCCAAGTATGTATGGCGGCTTACAGAAGTTCATCGCGACGATTCCTGAGCGCTATCCTGAGTTAGCAAACTTGCAGATCGTTGAATCGATTGTGTCTAACGCGAAAAACAAAGCATTAGGCTTTGGTGAAAGTGTTGTTAAAGGTTCTTTGGCTTCTCTTGTGAGCTTGGCTACGCTTGCGGTTTACTTGATTCTTGTGCCGCTGCTGATCTTCTTCTTATTAAAAGATAAAGAAGAGATGATCAGCATGGCGAGTGGCGTGTTGCCTAAAAACCGTCGTCTAGCGACCAAGGTTTGGGTTGAGATGAACCAACAAATCTCGAACTATATTCGCGGCAAGGTCCTTGAGATCTTGATCGTCGGTGGTGTCAGCTACGTGACCTTTGCGATTCTAGATTTACGTTATTCAGCTCTGCTGGCTGTCGCGGTTGGCTTCTCGGTACTGATTCCTTATATCGGTGCGGCGGCTGTGACCGTTCCTGTCGCGATTGTCGGTTTGTTCCAGTGGGGATTAGAACCTCAGTTTTACTGGTTGCTTCTCGCTTACGGTATTATCCAAGCGCTAGATGGTAACGTGCTCGTTCCTGTTCTTTTCTCTGAAGCGGTGAACCTGCACCCAGTGGCCATTATTGTTGCCGTGTTAGTGTTTGGTGGACTGTGGGGATTCTGGGGCGTGTTCTTTGCTATCCCGTTGGCAACGTTAGTTAAGGCGGTTTGGAATGCCTTACCGAGTCACGCATTAGACGATGACCCCGAACATCAAAAGTAATTGATCTTGTTATAGAAAAAGGCCGAACATCCATGATGTTCGGCCTTTTTGCTCTTAGCTTAATAATTAGCTTAATAATTAGCTTAATAATTAGCTTAATAATTAGCTTAATGAGTGTTGCTATTGCCTTAGAAAGTGATGAATCTAAGTCATTAACTCACTCAAATCGCCCTTAAGCTTCTTGATTGAAGTAATCTAGAACCACTTCGTGGTGAGTCTTAGTCTTGAACTTGTTGAAGACATGTTCAATCTGACCTTCTTCATCAATTAGGAAGCTAATACGGTGCAGACCGTCGTAGATTTTACCCATGAAGCGTCACCCTTGGGAAAAATCTATGACGTAAATCTTGACTTTTTTCAGAAAAGTCTTTCTTTAATAGTGGCTTAGGTTAATATCTTTTCTTGTTCAACTACAAATATAGCAGTTGTCATAATTTTTTGTCAATTTGGCTCTATTTACCGATTTTCCAAGTGAAGCCTGTCATAAAAATCTTAGGTAAGTTATGACGTGGAGCCACTAGTATAGATGACAAAGTCGCTTGGTAATTAAGGTACGACATAATCGGTGTTTTTCAAGGTAGTTGTCATCATTTGCTTACTTATTAAGCAGCTTCTCTT